>JANNQH010000168.1:0-9231 GCA_031400655.1 Deltaproteobacteria bacterium
ATCTGGTTGACCCAGCTCCAGCGGAGACCGTTCCCGAGCCAGACCAACCCGAGCCCGCCGACGACGAAGGCGACGACGGCGGCGTGGACGACGAGCACGACGTCGGCGAGAAACCGCCAGGTCGAAGGGGCCAGCTCAGCTCCCGGCATCGCCCGGGCTCATTCCCGAGACGGGCTCGTAGTGCAGGACCGTCGGGAACGGATCGTAGAAATGATGAAGCAGGGCCTTCCAGTCCTGGTACTGCGGCGAGCGTCGGAACCCGACTTCATGAGCCTCGAGCGAGTCCCAACGGACGAGCAGCAGATACTCGCCGGGGTGTTCGAGGCAGCGCTGCAGCTCATGGGACTGGTATCCCGGCATCGACGCGATGATCGCCTGAGCGACCGAGAAGGCCGCCTCGAAGGCGGACCCCTGGCCGGAGCGAATCCGGAGCGGAGCGACCTCGAGCACCATCTGCGGCCCCCCCTCTTCGTGGCTCTTGCAGCATAGGGGGCCAGGCGCGCCGGGTCCCCCCGCGGCATCGACTGCTCGCTTGACATCTTCTTGATACACCGCGCCGCATGCTTGACGCCAATCGGACTCGACGGCGCCTAGCCTTCCCTCCGCAACGAATGGAGGTCGCGCGTCATGGATCTTGTCTACGTCGTCGGAGTGCTGGCGTTCTTCGGCATCAGCTGGGGGTTCGTCCTCCTCTGCGAAAAGGTGGGCTGAGAGCATGGGCCTCATGGAAGCGATCGGTGCGGCACTGGCGGCCGCATTGTTCTTCTACCTCCTGCTGGCGCTGCTCGCGCCGGAGAAGCTGTCGTGACGACGAATGCCCTGCTCCAGATCCTGTTCTTCGCCCTGGCGTTCACCGCCCTCGCGGTCCCGCTCGGGCGGTACATGGCCGCGGTGTACGAGGGCCGGGCAGTCCGCGCGGAGCGCCTGCTCGGACCCGTCGAGAGGTTCCTCTACCGCGTCGCCGGTGTCCGCGGCGGCGACATGACCTGGCAGGCCTACTGCGCAGCGGTTCTCGTCTTCAACGGCGTCGGGATCCTCTTCCTGTACGCGCTGCAGCGCTTCCAGGGCTCGCTGCCCCTCAACGGTGCCGGGCTGCCGAACGTCGGCGTCGACGTCGCCCTCAACACGGCCGTCAGCTTCGTGACCAACACCAACTGGCAGGCCTACGGCGGCGAGACGACGATGAGCGCGCTGACCCAGATGCTGGGTCTGACCGTCCAGAACTTCCTGTCGGCAGCGACCGGCATGGCGGTGCTCGTCGCCCTGATCCGCGGCTTCACGCGCCACCTGACGAGCGGAATCGGCAATTTCTGGGTCGACCTCGTGCGCTCAACCCTCTATATCCTGCTGCCCCTCTCGCTCGTCGTCGCCCTCGTCCTGATCGCGCAGGGTGTGCCGCAGACCTTCGACGTGAAGGTGTCGGCGGAGCTCGTCGAGCCGGTGACCGGAGCCGACGGGAGTCGCGTGACCGCGCAGGAGATTGCGATCGGACCCGTCGCCTCCCAGATCGCGATCAAGCAGCTCGGCACGAACGGCGGCGGCTACTACAACGCGAACTCGGCGCATCCGCTCGAGAACCCGACGCCGATCTCGAATTTCGTCGAGCTGCTCTCGATCCTGCTCATCGGAGGCGCATTGTGCTTCACGCTGGGCGAGCTCGTGAAGGATCGCCGCCAGGGCTGGGCGCTGTATGCCGCCATGAGCGTGATCTTCGTGCCGCTGTTGCTCGCGTGTCTCGTGGCCGAGCAGAGCGGAAATCCGACCCTGACGGCGCTCGGCGTCGACCCGACGGCGAGCACGCTCCAGGCCGGGGGCAACATGGAGGGCAAGGAGGTCCGCTTCGGCATCGCGAACTCCGCGCTCTGGGCGGCCGCCACGACCGCGGCCTCGAACGGATCGGTCAACGCCATGCACGACAGCTTCACGCCGCTCGGCGGGCTCGTGCCGATCTGGCTGATGCAGTTCGGGGAGGTCGTGTACGGGGGCGTCGGCTCGGGCCTCTACGGGATGCTCGCGTATGCAATCGTGGCGGTCTTCATCGGCGGCCTGATGATCGGCCGGACGCCCGAGTACCTCGGCAAGAAAATCGAGGCCTACGAGATGAAGATGGCCTCGCTCGTGATCCTGATCCCGGCGGCGCTGATCCTGCTCGGGACCGCCATCGCCTGCATCGTGCCCGCCGGCACCGCGACGCTCGGCAATCCCGGCATCCACGGATTCAGCGAGATCCTCTACGCCTTCACGTCGGGAGCCGCGAACAACGGCTCCGCGTTCGGCGGCGTCACCGTAAGCGGGCGCTTCTACGCCGTCGCGATCGCCATCACGATGTTCATCGGCCGCTACTGGCTGCTCATCCCCATGCTCGCGGTCGCCGGCTCGCTCGCGAAGAAGAACGTCGTGCCGCCCTCCGCCGGCACGCTGCCCACGCATGGCCCGCTCTTCGTGACCCTGCTCGCGGGGACGGTCGTGTTGGTCGGAGCGCTGACTTTCTTCCCCGCGCTCGCCCTGGGCCCGATCATCGAGCACCTGCAGCTCCATTCGAACTAGACCGGCCGCCTCGCGCGGCCGCCTTGGAGGCCCCTCCAAACCCGGAGATGATATGTCCAGTCAAACGACCCCTCGCCCGCTCTTCGATGCCCCGATCGTGCGCCGTGCCCTCGGCGACTCATTCCGAAAGCTCGACCCACGCCATATGTGGCGAAACCCCGTGATGTTCGTCGTCGCGGTCGGCAGCGCCTTCACGACGTTGCTGGGCATTCACGCCTTGGCGACCGGCCGGGGCGACGCACCGCCCGGCTTCGTGCTCGCAATCTCGGCCTGGCTTTGGCTCACCGTCCTGTTCGCGAACTTCGCCGAGGCGATGGCAGAGGGCCGCGGCAAGGCCCAGGCGGACGCGCTGCGCGCGACGCGACGCGACGTCGTTGCGAAGCTCCTGGCGGAGCCGCGCCACGGCGCGTCCTACGTCCCCATGCCGTCGGCGCAGCTCGGCAAGGGCGACGTCGTGCTCGTCGAAGCGGGGGACACGATTCCCGCCGACGGCGAGGTGATCGAAGGGATTGCGTCGGTCAACGAGTCGGCCGTGACGGGCGAGAGCGCACCCGTCATCCGCGAGAGCGGAGGGGATCGCAGCGCTGTCACGGGCGGCACGACCGTCCTCAGCGACTGGCTGGTCGTGCGCGTTTCCACGCAACAGGGCGAGAGCTTCCTCGACCGCATGATCGCACTGGTCGAAGGGGCGAAGCGCCAGAAAACCCCCAACGAGATCGCCCTCGACATCCTGCTCGCGGGCCTGACGCTCGTCTTCCTGTTGGCGACCGTGACCCTGATGCCCTTCTCGAGGTATGCGGTCAGCGTGTCCGGCATTGGCGCCCCGGTCTCGATCACGATCCTCGTCGCGCTGCTCGTCTGTTTGATTCCGACGACGATCGGCGGCCTGCTGTCGGCGATCGGAATCGCCGGCATGGATCGCATGATCCAGGCGAACGTGATCGCGACCTCGGGCCGCGCCGTCGAGGCGGCGGGCGACGTCGACGTCCTGCTGCTCGACAAGACGGGCACGATCACCTTCGGCAATCGCCAGGCCACGACCTTCGAGCCCGCGCCGGGCGTGTCGGAACGCGAGCTCGCCGAGTCCGCCCAGCTCGCCTCCCTCGCCGACGAGACACCCGAGGGCCGCAGCATCGTCGTGCTCGCGAAGGAACGGTTCGACGTTCGCGGTCGCGATGTCCAGACGCTCGGGGCCAGCTTCGTCCCCTTCACGGCACAGACCCGCATGAGCGGAGTCGACTTCGACGGCCGCCAGCTTCGCAAGGGATCACTCGACGCGATCGAAGCTTTCATCAAGCAGCGTGGCGGCAGCCTGCCCGAGCAAGTGCGGAGGGACGCGATTCGCGTCGCCCAGGCCGGCGCGACGCCGCTCGTCGTCTCGGACGGCGCTCGCGCGCTCGGCGTCGTGCAGCTGAAGGACATCGTGAAAGGCGGCATCCGAGAGCGCTTCGCCGAGCTCCGTCGCGTGGGCATCCGCACCGTGATGCTGACCGGAGACAACCCGATCACGGCGGCGGCGATTGCGGCCGAGGCGGGCGTCGACGACTTCATGGCCGAAGCGACGCCCGAGCAGAAGCTCGCCCTGATTCGCGACTATCAAGCGAAGGGACACCTCGTCGCGATGACGGGGGACGGCACGAACGACGCCCCCGCCCTCGCCCAGGCCGACGTCGCCGTGGCGATGAACACGGGCACCCAGGCGGCCAAGGAGGCCGGCAACATGGTCGACCTCGACTCGAATCCGACCAAGCTGCTCGACGTGGTCCAGATCGGCAAGCAAATGCTGATGACGCGCGGCTCGCTCACGACCTTCAGCATCGCGAACGACGTCGCCAAGTACTTCGCCATCATTCCGGCGGCCTTCGCCGTGACCTACCCGCAGCTCGAGGCGCTCAACGTGATGAACCTGCACTCGCCGCAGAGCGCGGTGCTGTCGGCAGTGATCTTCAATGCGCTCATCATCGTTGCCCTGATCCCGCTCGCGCTGCGCGGCGTCGCTTTCCGACCCGCGCCCGCCCCCGTCCTGCTCCGGCGAAACCTGCTGACCTTCGGGCTCGGCGGTGTCCTGATGCCCTTCCCCTTCATCAAGGGAATCGATCTTGCGCTCGTCGCCTTCGGGCTGGCGTAAGTGATAGATAGAGGGAGAACCGAAATGACCGAGCTCATGCGACCTGCTCTCGTCCTGTTCACGACGTTGTCCCTGCTCACCGGCCTGGCCTACCCCGCGCTCGTGACGGCCCTCGGACAGGCGCTCTTCCCGATCGAGGCGAATGGCAGCCTGATCCGCGACGGCGAGCGCGTGCTCGGCTCGGCCTGGATCGGACAGTTCCATTCCGATCCGCGGTTCTTCTGGAGCCGCCCGTCCGCCACCGGGCCCGTCGCCTTCAATGCCGCCTCCTCCTCGGGCTCGAATCTCGGTCCGTCGAATCCCGCACTGGTCGAGGCCGTGCAAGGCCGGATCGAAGCGCTGCGTGCTGCGGGCGCTGCGCCTGGCCCCGTGCCCGCTGACCTGGTCACGGCCTCCGGGAGTGGACTCGACCCCCATATTTCTCCGGCGGCGGCGAACTATCAGGCGGCGCGCGTCGCGCAGGCGCGGAGCCTCCCGGAAGAGGCGGTCCGGCGTTTGATCGACGCGCACATCGAGGACCGAAGCTTCGGACTGCTCGGAGAGCCGCGCGTCAACGTGCTATTGCTGAACCTCGATCTCGAGCGGAACGAGGGCGCGTCCAGAAGGGAATGACAGGGCCATGATCGAGCCGAGCTCGCGTCCCGATCCGGATGCGCTCCTGCGCCGGGTTCACGCCGACGAAGCGCGCGCGGCGCGCGCCCGGCTCAAGATCTTCTTCGGCTTTGCCCCGGGCGTCGGGAAGACCTACCGCATGCTGCAGGTCGCCCGCGACCTCGTGATCGAGCACAAGGTTCCGGACGTCGTCGTCGGCCTGGTCGAGACCCATCAGCGCTTCGACACGGCGGCCCTGCTGCTCGGGCTCGAGATCCTCCCGCGCAAGGCCATCGAATACCGGGGTCGGACGCTCGAGGAGTTCGACCTCGACGCGGCGCTGGCGCGCAAGCCGCGGCTCCTGCTCGTCGACGAGCTCGCCCACACGAACGCCCCCGGCTCGCGCCACGCCAAACGCTGGCAGGACGTGCTCGAGCTGCTCGACGCCGGCATCGACGTCTACACCACAGTCAACATCCAGCACGTCGAGAGCCTGAACGACGTCGTTGCGCAGATCACGGGCGTGCAGGTGCGCGAGACGATTCCCGACTCGCTGCTCGAGCGCGCCGACGAGATCGAGCTCGTCGACATCGCACCGGAAGAGCTGCTGGCCCGGTTGCACGAAGGCAAGGTCTACCTGCCGGAGCAGGCGCTGCGCGCGGCCGATCAATTCTTTCGACGCGGAAATCTCCTCGCACTCCGCGAGCTCGCTCTACGCCGGATCGCGCAGACCGTCGACGAAGACGTCCGCGAGGCGCGTGCCGAGCGGGGCGTGACCGAGCCATGGGCCACCGTCGAGCGCATCCTCGTCTGCGTCGGGCCCGCCCCAAGTAGCGCGCGACTGATCCGCACGGCCCACCGGCTCGCTACGAGCCTGCGGGCACCCTGGGTCGCCGCCTACGCCGACACGCCCGCGCTCGGGGGTATGAGCGAAGCGGATCGCGGGCGACTCGAGGACCACCTTCGGCTCGCCGAGTCCCTTGGCGCCGTCGTCGTGCGCTTGTCGGGGACGCGCGTGGCGGAGGAGCTACTCGCGTGGGCGCGCAAACAGAACGTGACCCGCATCGTGATCGGGAAGCCGACCCACTCGCGGCTGTGGGACCGGCTGCGCGGGTCGCTGCTCGACGACGTCGTGCGCGGCAGCGGCGAGATCGACGTGCTCGTGATCTCCGGCGACAGCGACGAGTCGCGCGAAGAAGCGAAAGCAGCGACCTGGCAGGCCGCCGTTCCCGGCCGGTCGTGGGGATTCGCAGGGGCCCTGATCGCGGCGACGACGGCGCTGGCGGCTCCGCTCCACCACGGACTCGGGGTGCCGGACGTCGAGATGCTCTTCCTGCTGGCCGTGATGACCGCCGGCGTCTGGCTCGGACGCGGGCCGGCGCTGTTGGCGGCCGCCCTCGGCGTGGCGGCCTACGACTTCTTCTTCGTGCCCCCGTATTGGACGTTCCGGGTCTCGGACATCCGCTTCCTGATGACCTTCGCGATGATGTTTGGCGTCGGCCTGCTGATGAGCGAGCTCGCCTCCCGCCTGCGAAGGCAGGAGCAGGAGGCGCGCGCGCGAGAGGAGCGCACGGCCGCCCTCGTCGCGCTCTCGAACGAGCTCGGCAGCGTGGTGGCGCTCCCCGAGGCCGCGCAGCGCGTGGCCCGCCTCGCCGCCCGGACCTTCGACGCGAGCGCCACCGTGCTCGCCCTCGACGATCAATCGAAGCTGGCTCCGATCGCGCGCGAGCCGCTCACGGTCGAGCTCGACGCGAACGAGCTCGCCGTCTCGCGCTGGGCGCTCGACCACGCGCGCATGGCGGGATCGGGAACGGACACGCTCCCGGGCGCCCGCTCGCTCGCGATTCCGATCGGACCCGCGCGCGAGCCGATCGCCGTGCTCGCCCTGTTCCGCGCCGAGCCGACGCCGCTGTCCGCGGATCAACGGGGCTTCCTGCAGGCCTTCTGTCGCCAGGCGTCGATCGCCCTCGAGCGGACGGTGCTCGCCGAGCGCGCAGGAGCGGCGCTGATCCGCGCGCGCACGGAGGAGATGCGCAGCTCGCTGCTCGCCGCCGTGTCCCACGATCTGCGCACACCCCTTGCCGCCATTACGGGCGCCGCGAGCTCGCTGCAGAACATCGCCGGCCTCGGCGACGACGTGCAGCGCGAGCTGGTCGAGACGATCGCTGAGAGTGCGGATCGACTCGAGCGCCTGGTCTCGAACCTGCTCAGCATGACGCGACTCGAATCCGGCGCCGTGACCCTGCGGCGGGAATGGGTACCTCTCGAGGAGATCATCGGGACGGCGCGGACGGCCCTCGAAAAGGCGTTCGCCGGTCGCCCGGTGCACACGGCGATCGATCCCGACCTGCCGCTCCTCGCCGTCGATCCGGTCCTGATCGAACAGCTGCTGGTCAACCTGCTGGAGAATACGCTGCGCCACGCCCCCGATCCGCCGGGCGCTCCGAAGACGCCGATCGAGCTCGCGGCGAGACGCGACGGCGAAGCGGTCGAGATCACGGTGGCCGATCGCGGGCCTGGACTGCCCGAGGAAGTGCGGGCGCGGCCGTTCGAGAAATTCGTGCGCGGCACGGGCGCGCGCGGCGCGGGTGTCGGACTCGGGCTCGCGATCTGCCACGGCATCGCCACCGTCCACGGCGGATCGATCACGGCGGAATCCCGCGCTGGAGGCGGTACGGTCTTTCGGGTCCGACTCCCGATCAGCGCCGCGCCGGCGCTGCTGCCGGCGACGGACGGAGGCCCCGCGTGACGAGCGATGCTGCGATCGTGCTCGCGATCGAGGACGAGCTCCCTGTGCGGCGCTTTCTGCGCGCGTCGCTCGCGGCCCACGGCTTTCGCGTCATCGAGGCGGAGACGGGCGCGGAGGGAATCGCGCTCGCGGCCAGTCACAACCCGGATGTCGTCCTGCTCGATCTCGGGCTGCCCGACGGCGACGGCGTCGAATGGCTTCGGCGGCTGCGGGAGTGGAGCCGGGTGCCGGTGATCGTGATCTCGGCGCGTGGTCGCGAGGACGACAAGGTGATCGCCCTCGACGCGGGCGCCGACGACTATCTCACGAAGCCCTTCGGCGTGAACGAGCTGCTGGCGCGCATTCGCGTCGCGCTGCGCCATGCGCAGGGGATCGCCACCCCGGGCGACGCGACGCTCGAGCTCCCGGGCCTCGAAATCGATCTCGCCCGCCGCGAAGTCCGGGTCGATGGCCGCGAGATCCGCCTGACACCGATCGAGTTCAAGATCCTGATTCTGCTCGCACGCAACGCCGGCCGGGTGCTCACCCATCGCCAGATCCTGACGGAGGTCTGGGGACCGGGGCACACCGGCGAGAACCACAACGTCCGTGTGCACGTCGCGCTGCTCCGGAAGAAGATCGAGCTCGACCCGACCAGGCCGCAACGCCTGATGACCGAATCGGGCGTCGGCTATCGACTTCGCGATCGCGAGGTCGACTGAGCCGACGCCCTAACGAACCCGGGACTCAGGCCTGCCAGCCGATGATGGCCTTGATCTCGAGAAACTCTTCGAACCCGAAGACGCCCCACTCGCGGCCGTTGCCCGACTGCTTGTAGCCGCCGAACGGAGCCGAGAAATCGGGCGGTGCACCGTTGAGCGAGATCTGGCCCGCGCGGATCCGGCGCGCGACGCGCTGCGCACGCTCGAGATTACCCGAGGAGACGTAGCCCGCGAGGCCGTAGGGGGTGTCGTTTGCGATGGCGATCGCCTCTTCTTCCGTCTTGTACGGAATGATCGAGAGCACCGGCCCGAAGATCTCCTCCCGCGCGATCGTCATGTCGTTGCCCACGTTGGCGAAGACCGTAGGCTTCACGAAATAACCCTTCGTGAGCCCGTCGGGTCGTCCTAGGCCGCCGGTCACGAGCGTGGCGCCCTCTTCGATGCCCTTCTTGATGAGCCCCTGGATCTTGTTCCACTGCGCTTCGCTGACAACCGGCCCGAGCCGGGTATCGGCC
>JANNQH010000169.1:0-2052 GCA_031400655.1 Deltaproteobacteria bacterium
CCGGAAACGCTGTCGGGCCGCGGGGATTCCCGACGAAGTCGGGTTCCGTCAGAAGTGGAAGATCGCCCTGGACGAGTTGGCCCGGATGCGGGGGAACGGGCTGTTCTGCGACTGGCTGGTGTTCGACGAGGGCTACGGGGCGATGGTCCCGATGCTGACCGTGCTCGACGTGATGAAGCAGCGGTTCGTCGGCGAGGTGCCGGTCAACTTCGCGGTGCGGGTCGGGGACACCGGGGTGTCACGACGGGCCGACGCCGTCCTGACGGCTGCGGACGCGAAGCGGGGCCGCCCCCTCACCGTGACACGCGAGACGGTGCGGGACGCGGTCTGGCGCGTCGCCGAGCGGGCCGTGACCGTCGACGGGCAACGGTATCGCCTCCTCGTCATGATTAACGAAGAGACGGCCGAGTTGAAATACTGGGTCAGCAACGCCCTCGACCAGCCGCTCGACCGGGTCGTGCGGGCCGCGTTCCGCCGGGCCAGGCCCTGTAAATCTTTTTGTGTCAGTCCCGTTGGGAACGGCGGTTGCGGTCAGTTTTCGAGGTTGGTGGGCATGCGGCCTTCGAAGACGATGGCGAAGTGGTTGAGGGCGGCCTTCCAGCCCACGATTGGCATCGTCCACTTCTTCGAGGCTTCGTGAATCGCCAGGTAGACCAGCTTGATCGCCGACTCCGCGTTCGGGTACTGCTTGCGGTTCCGGGTGAATTTCCGGATCACACTGTTCACCGACTCGATCGCGTTCGTGGTGTAGATCGCTTTGCGGATCGGCCGGGGGAAGTCGAACATGGCGATCAGGTCGGGCCACTTCAGCCGCCACTGCTTGACAATCGTCGGATACTTCTCGCCCCAGACTTCAGCAAACTTCTCGAGAGCCTGCTCGGCTTCGAGAACCGTGGCGGCCTGGTAGATCGTCTTGAGATCCGCGGCGACCGGCCGGCTGTCCTTGTCGGTGACGTACCGCAATGCGGCCCGCACCAGGTGCACGAGACAGAGTTGAACCCTCGCCTGCGGGAAGGCGGTGCGGATCGCTTCGGGGAAGCCGGTCAGGCCATCGACGCAGACGAGAAACAGGTCGGTCACGCCGCGATTCTTCAGATCGGTTAAGCAACTCAGCCAGAACTTCGCGCCTTCGGTCTCGGCGAGCCACAAGCCGAGAAGGGCTTTCGTTCCCCGCAAATTCACGCCCATGGCCACATACATCGTGTGTTGCGACACTCGGCCGTTCTCGCCGCGGACATGGACCACGATGCCATCGAGATAGACGATTGGCCAGATCGGATCGAGGGGTTGCGTGCGCCAGGCCGTCACCTCGGCATCGAGGTCGGCCGTGATCTCCGAGATCAGCGTCGGCGACACCTCGACATCGTAGAGGTCTTTGACGATCTCCTGGATGTCGCGGGTCGTCATCCCCTTCGCGTAGAGCGCGAGGATCTTCGCGTCGAAGCCGGGAATCCGCCGCTGGTGCTTGGGGATGAGTTTCGGCTCAAAGGTTCCCTGGCGATCCCGAGGCGTCTCCGAAGTCAGCGATCCCAGATCGCCTTGCACCGTCTTTTGGGAATGGCCGTTGCGACGATTCCGTTTCGTCGCCGCCGGCAAGGAGTGGGATTCCTCGGTCGAGGGGTCCCGATCTTCGGCCGGACGAGGGGGACCGGTTTTGAGATGATGATCCATCTCCGTGTGCAGCATCCGTTCGAGGGCCGACTTCATCATCGCCCGCATCAGGCCGTTCAGGTCCTCGAGCGTCGTCGCCTGGCTCGCCATCTCGCGAGCGAGCCGCTCGGCCTTGTCTGTCAGGAACGCATCCATGCGTCAATCTCCGTAAAAGGCACAGGGTGGGGAATAACCCGTTCCCGAGACTGACACAAGATTGGGGACAGGGCCGGAGGTAGCGGTAGTTCTTCAACTCCCCGGCCGTCCGCAGGGCGTCGAGTTTGGCTTCGCTCGCGTCGCCGTTGGTCAGGACCGCCGTGGGCTGACCTTCGAACAGCTTCCGCAACCCGGTCACCTCGACCTTCGTCCCCGGCAGTTCGTCCCAGGACTCGCCCCGACCGG
>JANNQH010000170.1:0-1519 GCA_031400655.1 Deltaproteobacteria bacterium
TCTCGCCCGACGGTCGGCTCCTGATCGTCGAGGGACGCGGCCTTCTCTGGATCGATCCCGCGACGGGCGAGCGTGAGTGGTTCGTCGAACAGCTCCCCGGCGAATCGCCGGGCGACGGCTTCGCCTTCGATCTCGACGGACGCCTCTACTGCGCCGCGCCGATGGACCACTGCATCCGCATTTTCGACAAGGGCGGCAAGCAGCTCGATGTGGTCGAGCTCGGGCCGACGGCGCTGCCGACCAATTGTTGCTTCGGCGGCGCGGATCGGCGGACGCTTTTCACGACGGAGCTGACGCCCGGGCGGGTGTGTGCGATCGAGGGGCTCCCGACGCCGGGGCTCCCGCTCGGGGCATGGAGCGGGGCTTAGCAGCGGTTGATCGGGCTGGGCCCGTCGGAAGGCAGCGTAGGCCGGCGAGGCGACCGACGATCGCCCGGTTGGGTCGTTTAGTCTCGATTCGCTCGACGATCGAGACGAACTGTCAGGCGTTGGGCGTCATTGCGCGGGAGGCTCGCCATGGATATTTCGCTTCGGAAGCTGCGACGAGACGGCGATCGGAAGCGACGGCAGCGATGGGTGGGCGCGGCGGGCATGCTCGGGATGCTCGCGTCGTCGCCGGTCCATGCGGACTGGGCGGATGATTTCGACGGGGGTTTTGGCGTCCCGTGGATCTTTGCGGCGACGGACGACGCGGGCGCGCCGCCGGCGACGGGCGTCTCGACCTTCGCGGTCCTCGAAGGTGGAGCGGACGATGCCCTGCTGATCGCCCATTCGACGAAGGCCCTTCGGGATGGCGGGGGCGGAGCGGCGGATGGCTTCGGCTTCATCGAGCAGAGCTTCACGAGTCTCGCGATCTCCGCGGATGTCAATGCCGTGCCGGCACAGGGCCAGCAGGCCGTACTCGGCGTCGTCGGCCGGGGCGACCCGGACGCGGGCTCGGCCTACCTCGCCGCGGTGGATTTCTCGAGCTCACGATTCTCCATCGCGCGCAGCGATGGTTTCATCGATTTCCAGGATCCGCTCGTCGTCGACGATACTGTCACGATCGACCCCGGCCGGACCTATCACATCCAGTTCATCCTGATCGGCTCCACACTGACCGCCCGATTGCTCGATGCCTCGACACGGCAGCTCCTGTCCACGATCTCGGTCAGCGATTCGAGATTCGCGGCGGGATTCGCCGGTCTGCTCGTCGAGACGGCCTACAATGCGAATAGCTTCCCCGTCGCACCGATCGTCGGGACCTTCGATAACGTCGAGGCCGTGCCCGAGCCGGAGACTGCGGTGCTGTGGGCGACCGGAGTGCTCGCGCTCGCGGGATTTGCGCGCGGGTCCCTTCGGCGCTCCGGCGGTGCGGAGGGCGGATCGCTCTCCCCGTCAGCCTCGAAACGTCTGGATCTTCATGTGCCGCGTCATCGCCGAGCCGGCCGGGCCCAGCAGCATGTGGGCGCGTAGATGACGCTTGTGGAAGAGCTTGATCAGCGCTTCGTCGTGGCGGCCTTCTTTTGCGTCGCGCAGGA
>JANNQH010000171.1:0-21877 GCA_031400655.1 Deltaproteobacteria bacterium
CAGGCTGAGCGCTTCGTGCTCGCGGCGAGCTGGACCCGGAGTGGCCGAAGCCTGCTCGCCCGCGACCGCAGCCAGGTCGCCTCGCGCTTCTCCCCGTCGCACGGCTGGTCCCGCATTCCCTCGACGTTCCAGGTCCCGTGCTCGGGTCCGGAGGGCCTGCTCGCCGTGATCCGCTTCGACGGCTCCTTCGCCGCTGGGCGCGCGCCCCGGGATCTGGCCGAGCGGGCTGAGGCCGCGGCCGCGCTGGTGGCGGGCTATCTCGAGCGCGACCGGCTCGAGCGGGAGCTCGCGGCGGTGCGGGCCGCGCAGACTCGCAATGAGCGACTCGCGACGCTGGGGCAGGTGGCGAGCTCGGCGGCCCACGATTTCAACAACGTGCTGACGGCGATCCTCGGTTATGCGGATCTGCTCGAGCTCGAGCTGCCGGGTGTGGCTGCGGGGGCGCGCGCGGGCGCGGCGCGGGGTCAGCAGGAGCTCGACGAGATCCGCGCTGCCGTCGAGCGCGGCGCCGGGCTCGTCGAAGAAGTGCTCACCTTCGGACGCACGCGATCGCAGGCTGCCAAGAAGATCGATCTCGCCGAAGCTCTCGGTCGCCTGGACGGGATGGCCCGGCGGTTGGCCGGCGAGGGGATCGCGGTCAGCCAGCGCGTCGAGCCCGGGCTGCCGCCCATCCGCCTCGACCGCGAGCGCCTCGAGCGGGTCGTCCTGAACCTCGTCGCCAACGCGCGGCACGCGATCGAGGCCTGCCCCGGTCGCCCCGGTCGCATCGAGATCTCTCTCGAACGGGCGCGCGAGACGCTGCGGCTCCGCGTGCAGGATAATGGCTGCGGCATGGGCGCCGAAGTGAAGCGCCGGATCTTCGAGCCGTTCTTCAGCACCCGCGGCAAGCTCGGGGGCACCGGCCTCGGCCTCGCGGGCGCCGCCGATTTCGCGCGCGAAGCCGGCGGGCGCATCGAGGTCGAGACCACGCCCGGTGCCGGCAGCGCGATCCAGCTCGACTTCCCGACCTCCGCCCGAGCCGTCTGACCGCTCACTGCCCACAGCTCGATCCGTTACCTTGCGGCCACGCCGGTGCGAGGAGGGTGGATGCGCGAGTGGTTCTACGACGTGTTTCGCGAACGTCCCTGGTGGATGAGCGCGACCATGATCTTCTGCGCGTACATGGCGTTCCTCTATGTGCCCTGGGATCTCTTCGTGAAGCCCGTCGCGGGCGACGAGGAGGTCTGGTTCGGGATCGAGCTGCGCGGTTGGCTGGCGAAGCTGGCCGCCCTGCCACACTGGCTCGTGTACGCCGCCGCCGTCTACGGCTTCCGCCGCAGGCGTCCCTGGATGGCCTTCTGGGCACCGGCCTACGCCGCCCAGATCGCGATCAGCATCTACGTCTGGAAGGCGCTCGAGACCGGAGGCAGCGAGGGCCTGCTCCGCGGGTTGATCTTTGCCCTGCCCATGGCGGGCCTGGCCTACGCCTTCTGGCGATCGCGCGGCTATTTCGCACCGCGGCCGCTGGGTCTCGTCAAGCGCTACGGATCCTGGGCGCTCGTGACGGGCGCGTCGTCGGGGATCGGTGCCGAGCTCTCGCGCCAGATCGCGGCGGACGGCATGAATGTCGTGCTCGCGGCGCGGCGCGGGGATCGGCTCACGCGCCTCGCCGGGGAGATCGAGAAGGAATTCGGCGTCGCGACGCGCGTCGTCGTGGCGGATCTGGCGGAGCGTGACGGGCAGGCGGCGCTGCTCGCGGGGGTCGCAGATCTCGAGATCGGGCTACTCGTGAACAATGCGGGGCTCGGTTATCAGGGGCGCTTCGATCTGCAGGATGGCGAGCGGCTGCGGCGGCTCGTCGCGCTGAACTGCGAGGCGCCGCTCATGCTGACGCACACGCTTGCCCGGGGTATGTGCGAACGGGGTCGCGGGGCTGTGCTCTTCACGGGCTCTGCGGCCGGCCACCAGGCGCTGCCGCTCCACGCGGTCTACGCGGCGACGAAGGCCTTCGACCGGATTCTCGGGGAATCGCTCTGGGGCGAGCTACGGGCGGCCAACGTGGACGTGACGGTGCTCGAGCCGGGCGCGACCGAGAGTGAGTTCCATGCGGTCGCCGGCCAGCTCTCCCATTCGGGGGAGCGGGTCGACATCGTGGTGCGCGCGGGGCTCGAGGCGCTCGGACAGCAGCCGTCGGTGCTGGTCGGCTGGTACAACTGGCTGCGCGCGAACCTCGCAACGCGCCTGCTCACGCGGCCGATTGCGATCCACGCGGCGCATGCGGTGATGGAAGCGCAGACTCCGGAAGAGATGCGCTAGGCGCGAGCCTTGCGGAGGATGGGATGGCGCCCGCTTACTGGCTGATGAAATCCGAGCCCTTCAAGTACGCCTGGGACGACCTCGTGCGCGATGGCTCGACCTACTGGGACGGCGTGCGGAACTACGAGGCCCGCAACAACCTCGCGGCGATGAAAAAAGGCGACCTGGCGCTCTACTACCACTCGAACGAGGGCAAGGAAGTCGTCGGCGTCGTCGAGATCGTGAAGGAGTCGTATCCCGATCCCACGACGGACGACGAGCGCTGGGTCGTGGTGGAAATCGCGCCGCGCGTGGCCTTTCGCGAGCCCGTCTCGCTCGGCACGATCAAGGCGGACCCGAAGCTCTCGGAGATCCAACTGGTCCGCCGCGGGCGGCTCTCGGTCGTCCCGCTGAGCGCCGCCGAGTTCAAGCACATCCTCGCGCTCGGCAAGACGGCGCTGCCCGCGCGCAAGTCGAAGCGCGGCTGACGAGCGGGTCGCCTCAGTCGCCGAGAGCGGCGAGCGCGTCGGCGTACTCGTTCCAGCGAAGCCCTTCGTGGGCCCGGATCCAGTGCAGCTCGATCCGCGGCTTATCCTTCGCGAGGGCGTAGAGCTGCTTCACGAGGTCGAGGTTCTTGATGGGTCCGCCCTTGCGGGTCCAGCCGCGGCGCTCCCAACCCACCGCCCATTCGTTGATCGTGTTGACGCAGAGCTGGCTGTCGGAATGGACGACGAGGTCCCGGTCGCCCGGCAGCGCTTGATAGGCTTCGATGATCGCCCGCAGCTCCATGCGATTGTTGGTCGTGTTGGCCTCGCGTCCGTGGCCCTCGGCCTTGATCTGGCCGCGCTCGACCCAGACCCAGCCCCAGCCCCCGGGCCCCGGATTCGGCTCACACGATCCGTCTGTGAAGACGCCGTCCTCGGGGCCGTCGAAATGAGATTCCAGCACTTCCTGCGGCGTCAGCTGGCGGCTCATGCGCTGCGACATCAGGCGCTGACCCGGAAGAAGACGACGTCGCCGTCTTTCACGATGTAGTCCTTGCCCTCGACCTGCATCACGCCCTTTGCCTTGGCGCCGGACTCGCCGCCGCAGGCGAGATAGGCGTCGAAGGGGATCACCTCGGCGCGAATGAAATGCTTTTCGAAATCCGAGTGGATCTCGGCGGCGGCGCGCGGGGCGGCGGTGCCCCGGCGGACGGTCCAGGCGCGGATCTCTTTCGGGCCGGCGGTGAAATAGGTGACGAGGTCGAGCAGGGCGTAGGCGGAGCGGATCAGGCGATTGAGCCCGGGCTCTTCGATGCCAAGGCTCGCCAGGAACTCGCGCTTCTCGTCGGGGGCGAGCTCAGCGAGCTCCGCCTCGATCTTGCCGCAGATTCTGACGACCTGGGCGCCCTGTGCGGCGGAATAGGCCTCGAGCGAAGCGCTGTAGCCGTTGCCCGACGCGAGGGACTCCTCATCGACGTTGGCGACGAAGAGGACGGGCTTGGCGGTCAACAGATGGGCGTCGTGGAAGGCCGGGCGAAGGGGCTCGGAGACTTCGAAGGTGCGCGCCGGGAGGCCCTTCGCGAGGTGGTCGCGGAGGCTCTCGAAGAAGTCGACCTCCTGCTTCGCGGCCTTGTCCCCCGAGCGGGCCACCTTGCGGGCCCGGTCGGCACGCTTCTCGACCGAGTCGAGGTCGGCCAGCCCCAGCTCGATCTCGATCGTCTCTACGTCGCGCAGCGGGTTCGGGCCCCCGTCGACGTGGACGACGTTCTCGTCGTCGAAGCAGCGTACGACGTGGATGATGGCGTTCGTCTCGCGGATATTGCCGAGGAACTGGTTGCCGAGCCCCTCACCCTTGGACGCGCCCTTCACGAGGCCCGCAATGTCGACGAACTCGACCGTCGTCGCCACGACTGATTGCGAGTGGACGATGTCCTGGAGCTGCTCGAGGCGCTGATCGGGGACGACGACGACGCCCGTATTGGGCTCGATCGTGCAGAACGGATAGTTCTCCGCCTGGATCCCCGCCGCCGTGAGGGCGTTGAAGAGTGTGCTCTTCCCGACGTTCGGGAGTCCGACGATGCCGCAGGTGAGTCCCATGGGAGGCGCATGTTCCCGAATTCCCGCGCCCGTGTCATGTCGTCCCGTCGACACGCTCGGCGAAGACGGATCACACGCGTCGGTCTGCTCCGTGCGGGTTGAGAGCCCCGGTCGAATGTGCCGGTTACGAGACGGCGTAACGGATGGTTTTTCCCGCGAATGGCAGCTTGATGACGGCGATGAAAACGGAGAGTGAAGGCAACGCCGAATTAGTTTCGGCCGATCTTCAAATTCCTCTTCTCAGACGCGGCCCGACTGTGAGATATTGCACATACGACGAATAGTCGGGGTGGGAAAGACGGTTCGAGGCGCCGTCGTCTTGTTCAACCGGAATTCGATTTCGCCGCAGCGGACAATCATTGCAGGAGCAGGCAGATACGTCGGGGCCGATCGGCAGCTGATCGAAAGAGGCCCCGAGGATCGCAGACATACCGGACGCATCCCAGCCCGCCGCAGGTGTGGGGAGCCAGGTGGTCACGGGTCCATTCCGGTAGGCGTTCTCACCTGAGTCGGCGGGGGCCGTGTCTCGGAAAACGAGGCACGGCTTCCCACCGATTTCGACTCAAGCGCCGGCCGCTACTTCTGCGCGAGACGAGCGAGCTCGCTGTCGATCACGCGGCTGAGATCGTTCACGTCCCGGGCGCCCTTCATCGGGATCCCGTTCACGAAGAAGGCAGGCGTCCCGGTGACGCCGGCGGCCTCGCCCGCGTCGGCGTCCTGCTGGACGAAGTCCTTGAAGCGGTGCTCCGAGATGCAGCTGGCGAGGGCTTTCTCGTCGAGGCCGAGCTGTGCGCCGATCGCTGCGAAGGACTTCTCGTCGAGCTTCCCGTTCAAGGCGAAGATCGCGTCGTGGAACTCCCAGAAGTGGCCCTGCTCGTCGGCACACATGGCCGCTTCGGCGGCGGGTCGCGCGAAGGGATGCATCTGGTCGAGCGGGAAGTGGCGCTGGTTCAGGCGCACGTCCTTCGGATACTTGGCGAGCACGTCCGCCAGGACTTTCTCCGAGCGAATGCAGTACGGGCACTGATAGTCGCTGAACGTGATGAGCGTGACCGGAGCGTTCTCGGGTCCGCGGATCAGCCGCGTCGTCTCGAGCGTCGTACGCGGCGGCGTCAGCACCATGTTCCAGGAGAGCGCCGCGAGCTTGGGCTCGGTGAAGGCGCTCCAGGCTGCGCCGCGGCGTTCCTGGGCGAGCATCTGCTCGATCTGCGGCGCGACCTCCTCGAGCGGCGCACCGCCCAGGCGAGCCTGATTCTCCTTGAACCATTTCGAGACGTCCTCGACCGTGACGGCGGGCGCGCCGGCGGTCACCTCTTCGAAGAGCGCCTCGGGCGTCAGTCCCTTCTTCTTCGCCTCGGCGTCGACGACCTGGCGCTGCACCATGTCGCGGATCGCCGACTCGCGCATCTCGAACTGGCGGTCCTCGGGCTGGCGCAGGAACTCCTCGAGGAACTGGTCCTTCATGCGCTCGTTGAGCTCGCCAATGCTGATCTCGCGGCCCTCGAGCACGAGCGCGACCTGGTCGTCGCCGTCCCGTTTCTTGGCGTCGGCTCGATCGCCGTCTTCGCCGAGGCCGAGCCGGCCACAGCCCGCGAGCAGCGCCAGACCGGCGAGCAGCGCGAGGCCACGAAGAAGGAGTGAAGAATGGGAAAGGCAGCGCAGCTGGGGCGGTCGATCGCCGGTGTTTTTCATGCCGGCAGGGTATGCGTTTCCGCGCCGTCCGTCTCCTGCTGGTAGCGGGCCATGAACTCGCGGGCGAAGACCGCGTAGTCGCCGGCCAGGATTGCGCTGCGCGCGTCGCGCACGAGTCGCTGATAGAAGCTGACGTTGTGGATCGAGCACAGCACGGCCGACAGCACTTCGTTGGCGGCGAAGAGGTGATGGATGTACGCGCGGCTGAAGCCGCCGCTGCAGGTGTAACAATCGCAGGAGGTGTCGACGGGGAAGGCGTCGCGGCGGAAACGCCGGTGGGTCAGGCGGATGCGGCCGCGGGCGGTGAAGACGGTGGCGGAGCGGGCGTAGCGGGTCGGGATCACGCAATCGAACATGTCGATTCCGAAGCCGATGCAGGCGATCAGGTCCTCCGGCAGGCCGACGCCCATCAGGTAGCGGGGCTTGTGCTCGGGGAGCAGCGGTGCCGCGTGGCGGGTCACCTGGCAGAGCAGCTCGTGCCCCTCGCCCACCGACACGCCACCGATCGCATAGCCCGGGCAGTCCATCGCGACGAGCGACGCGGCACACGCCTCGCGCAGCTCCGGAAAGGTCGAGCCCTGGACGATTCCGAACAGCGCCTGGTCGTGGCCGCGCCCATGGGCCTTCATGCAGCGCTCCATCCAGCGCAGCGTCCGTCGCACGCCCTGGCCCGCCAGCTCGCGGGTCGCCGGGTAGGGCGTGCACTCGTCGAAGGCCATGATGATGTCGGCGCCGAGCTGGTTCTGGATCTGGATCGAGCGCTCGGGCGTGAGGTCGATCTGCTTGCCCGTGACCTCGTTGACGAAGGTCGCGCAGCGGTCCGTGATCTCGACGCCCGGAAGCGAGAAGACCTGGAAGCCGCCCGAGTCCGTGAGGATCGGCCCGGGCCACTGCATGAAGGCGTGGAGTCCGCCGAGCTTCTCGACGAGACCCTCGCCCGGACGCAGGGCGAGATGGTAGGTGTTGGCGAGCACGACCTCGGCGCCGGTGTCCGCCACCTGCGCCGGCGTCAGCGCCTTCAGCGCACCGTGGGTCCCGACCGGCATGAAGGCCGGCGTGTGCACCGGCCCGTGCGGCGTCTCGAGCTGCCCTGCCCGTGCGAGGTCGCTCGTCGCCTCGAGGGTGAAGCGAAAGTTGGATCGAGGGGTCGGCTTCATCGGGCGGCAGCGTAGGGTACGATCGCGCCGCGAACGACAGCGCGGCCGCTCGCGACCGCTGCGGTTTGAGCGCGAGTGGAGGAGATCGGCTTGCCCGGCGAAGGTTCCCGCGTGTCGCTCGATTTGGCCGACCAGCGCGTCGCCTTCGCGGACCGCCTGATCCTGCGCCTGCGCGAGCTCGGCCATCCGCTCTGCGTCGGCCTCGATCCCCATCTCGCGTCGATCCCGCCGCTCTTCGCGCAGGGCTCGATGGCGCCAGGGGACGAGCGGACGGCGGACGCGGTCGAGGCATATCTTTCGGCGGTGATCGATCGGGTGGCCGGGCGGGTCGCGATCATCAAGCCGCAGGTGGCCTTCTTCGAGCAGCTCGGCTGGCGGGGGATGCGGGCCCTCGAGCGGCTCTGCGAACGCGCCCACGCCGCCGGCCTGCTCGTGCTCCTCGATGCGAAGCGCGGCGACATCGGCTCGACCGCCGAGGGTTATGCGGCGGCCTACCTCGGGGCGGCGGCGGCGATGCCCGTCGACGCGCTGACGGTGAATCCGTATCTCGGCTTCGACACCCTCGAGCCCTTCGTGCAGGCGGCGAAGGCGAACGGGCGCGGACTCTTCGTGCTCGTCAAGACGAGCAATTCGGGCAGTGGCGATCTACAGGACCGCGAGGTCGACGGCGAGCCGCTGTTTGTGCGGGTTTCGCATGGACTCGCCCGCAGCGAGTCGGCCCTGCTGGGGGCGAAGACCGGCTGGTCGTCCCTCGGCGTCGTCTGCGGCGCCAGCTGGCCCGACCAGGCCCGGCGTGTCCGCGAGGCGCTGCCGCGGGCGCTCTTTCTCGTGCCGGGCTACGGCGCCCAGGGCGGGAGCGCTCTCGCCGCCATCGCGCCCTTCTTGAAGGGACCGAGCGGCCTCGAGGGCGGCATCGTGAGCTCGTCGCGGGCGATCCTGTTTCCGGAGGCGGCCCGGGCTGCGACAGACGGGCTGGCCTGGGAGCACGCTCTCGACGACGTACTCGACCGGGCGATCGACGAGCTGGGAAATGCGGTGCAGGGCACCGCGGGGCGCCGGGCGCCGCCAGCCAAAAAAGGATCCGACCGCGCCTAGCGGTAGGTCTTGCGCTCGCCGCCGGTCATGCGCTTGCGCGCGCGCTGGTGCTTGGCCTTGAGCTTCGCTCGGTGGCGGCTCGATTTGTTGCGCTTCACGTGGCCGTGGGATTTCTTGCTGACGCTCATCGGGGATTGCCTCGCGCGGTCTCTGGAACCAAGAGGAGCCAGGACCACGCCGAACGGGGGTGTCGGAAGGGGCCGGAATCTAGGCGAGCCGGCCCGGGATTTCCATGCCCCAGCGAGCGGTTGTGGGCAGCCGGGGGTCTGGACTTTCGGGTGCCCCTGGCGGGTCTCTTCCGCGGGCTAAGCTGCGCAGAATCCCATGCCCCGGGAGCCGTGACAGCCTGAAGGTGCCCCCGCGATGACCGCCCTGCTCGACCGGATGATGGATTTCGACCTGACCGAGGACCAGCGGCTGGTGCGCCAGACCGTCCGGCGCTTCGCCGAGGCCGAGATCCTGCCCCACGTCGAGCGCTACGAGCGCGAGGAGCGCTATCCCTCCGAGCTGATCGCGAAGCTGCCGGCCATGGGCCTGCTCGGCCCGATGATCCCCGAGGAATACGGCGGCTCGTTCACGGACGTCGTGAGCTACGGCGTGATCTGCGAAGAGCTGGCCCGGGTCGACTGGGTGATCGCCTCGGTCGTCTCGGTCGCGAACTCGCTGGTCGCCGGCTCGCTGCTCCGTTTCGGAACGAAGTCCCAGAAGGACGGCTATCTGCCGGGCATCGCCCGCGGCGAGATCGTCTGCTCCGCCTGCCTCACCGAGCCCCGCGGCGGCACCGATCTCGGCAACATGGACACGACCGCGAGCAAGGTCGACGGTGGCTGGCTCCTGAACGGTACCAAGGTTTTCATCTCCCATGCCGAGCACGCGCGGCTCTTTTTCATCGTCGCGACGATCGACCGGGGCCTGAAGCACAAGGGCGTCACCGCCTTCGTTGCCGACCCGCGCGAGCTGAAGGGGATGACCCTCGGCGAGTTCCCGATGCGGACGCTCAAGCGCGACAAGCTCGCCGAGGTCCACTTCGAGAACACCTTCGTCCCCGACGAGGCCGTGCTCGGCAAGCCGGGCGGCGGCTTCCCGATCCTGGGGTTGGCCCTCGACATGGGACGTTATTCGGTAGCGGCGCGCTGTGTCGGGCAGTCGCAGCGCGCCCTCGATCTGGCGATTCCGTATGCGCTGGAGCGCCAGGCCTTCGGTCAGCGGATCGCCGAGTTCCAGCTCGTCCAGGACAAGATCGCCGACATGGTCGCGCGCACCGAGCAGGCGCGATTGCTCGTCTACCGCCTCGGCCGCATGAAGGATGCGGGTCTCGAGCGCTGCTCGCTTGAATCCTCCCTCGCGAAGTTGAAGGCGAGCCAGGCTGCGACCCAGAATGCCCTCGACGGCATGGCGATCTTCGGGGGATATTCGGTGAGCGCGGAATACGAGATCGGCCGCTTGCTGATGGAGGCGAAGGCGCTCGAGTTCGGCGAGGGCACTTCGGATCTGCACCAGAAGCTGATCGCCGAGTTCGCGCTCGGGCTGCGGGCGAGCTGACGAATGCGCGCGACGCGCGCAGGGGGGCCAGGCTGATATGGCGGCTGATGTCCAAAAGGGCAGTTCGATGCGAACGCCGGCGCAGCACGCGGGGGACCGCAAAGCGTTGCTCGACCTGATTCTCGAGGTCTCCTTCGATCGCCGGGAAGTCACGCTCACGAGCGGGAAAAAGAGCAGCTTCTATCTCGATCTGCGCCAGACCCTGATGCGGCCGCGCGGCGTCGAGCTCGCGGGGCGGCTGATCCTCGATCGGCTGCAGAGCGGGCCGGCAGTCGAGGCGGTCGGCGGGATGGCGGTCGGTGCCGTGCCGCTCGTCTCGGCGGTGCTCGCGGCGGCGGCGCGGGAGCCCGCGTGTGCGAATCTGCTCGGCTTCTTCGTGCGCAAAGAGAAGAAGGCTCACGGCCTCGGTCGCCAGATCGAGGGTGGCTTCACGCCGGGCCAGGTCGTGGCCCTCGTCGAGGACACGACGACGACTGGCGGCTCGACCCTCGACGCCCTCGACATCGTCGAGGCCGGGGGCGGAAAAGTGGCGCGCGTCCTGTGTCTCGTCGATCGGGGCGAGGGCGCGGCGGAAGCCTTCGCGGCACGTGGGATCCAGCTCGAAGCGATCTTCGGCCGCGCCGATCTGCCCGTCTGACGGGTCGCCCGATGCCGGGCTGGAAACCAAACGGGGAAGCCCGCGCATGGACGTCTATCACATCTGGTGCAACCTCGTGCCCGGGACGTCGGATGTCGAGTTCTGCACCGCCGTCGATCGTTATCTCGGCTCGCTGCGCAGCGAATCCCGCATCGCGGGCCACCGCATCACGCGCCGCAAGCTCGGCCTCGGCCCGCGCGAGCTCGGCGAATTCCACATCGCGATCGAAGTCGAGGACCTCGCGCAGCTCGACCGCGCCTTTCGCGTCGTCTCGGCGCGAAGCGGCCCGATCGAGGCGCTCCATCACGCCGTCAATCAGCATGCCTGCGACGTGACCTTCGCCCTCTACCGTGATTTTCCGGATGCAGAGCGACAGCAGGGCGGCGAGCTCTTCTAGCCCGGGAAGCGACGGACTCGCGGGGCTCCGTTTCAGCGAATGGGCTGTGTTAGGATCGAATCTGCCCGACCGACGCATGTGCCGACGAAGCTCGGCGCGACGCCCCGGCCGGGTCGAGGACCACCGGCAACGACCACCGGCAACCCGGAAGACCAGGCAGACGAGGGAGGAGAGTCGAGTGGCGGCGATTGCTCGCGTGAGAGCCTCCCTTCGCGTGTTCGGCGACAGCCTCGAGCCCGAAGAAGTATCCGCCCTGCTGGGGCACCAGCCGACCCGCTGTCATCGCAAGGGCGACAAGAGCGGTCCCCACGGCAGCTCGGTCGAGCCGACCGGCTCCTGGATCCTCGACAGCCGGATCTCCGAGAAGGCCGAGATCGAGGATCAGGTGGAATCGCTCCTCGGGATCCTCACGAGCGACCACGACGAGTGGGCCAGTCTGACCGAGCGGTTTTCCGCCTCGATCCTGTGCAGCATTTTCCTCGACCAGTACAACGAAGGCTTCGAGCTTTCGCCGCGGCTGTGCAAGGTGCTCGCGAATCGCGGCCTCGTGATCGCGTTCGACATCTACAGTGGCGATCCCGACGCCTAGCGAGGCCCGAATGTCTGGAATGCGTGCGACGAGTGCGGCCTTTGCGGCGGGCACGGCGATCCTTTCGATCGCCAGCTGTACCCAGGAGACCCAGAACGAGATCGGCCGGGCGGTCCAGAATTGGACGGGTACGGACGGGGTGCTCGAGATCTATGCGGGAGAGAAGCTGGTCAAGCGCTTCCTCCAGATCGACAAGCTGACGACCGCGACGGGGACAAAATCGAGCGAAGCCCGGGCCTACCGCTTCGGCTACGGGATCCTCGACGAGAACCTGAATGGCCTGGTGGACGCGGGCGAAGTGAAGGTCTATTTCGAGATCAGCGACTACTCGACGCCCTACGTGTTCTACGAGAATCCCCGCTAGCTCGGCGCCCGCGGTGCGACGTGAAAACAGGAGATCCGATCGATGGCGACCCATACCTTCGCCGAGCTCAAGCACTGGGCCGAAAGCTACACCCGCCTCTGGAACGCCGGTGACAAGCAGGCTTGGATCGACAACTACCGAAAGCTCGCTCCGGGTACCTTCCGCATGCTCGACCCCGTCGGGACTCCCGAAAAGGTCGGCTTCGAGCATTGTTGCGTCGATTCGTGGAACCTGTTCCAGCCGAGCGTCAAGTTCCGGGTCGTGCCCGGCTCGCTCTTCATCTGCGGCAACGAGGTGGCCTGGCTGCTCGAGAACCATTTCACGTCGGGCGGCCGCGAGCAGATCGGGCTCTCGATCGAGACCTATTGCTTCGAGGAGAATGGGGACGTCACGATCCGCACCTATTACAAGGTGCCCCGCCACTCCGAGGCGGAGATCGGCCAGCTCTTCCAGACCTATCTCCCCGAGAACGGCTGAGCGCGACGAGACGGCGATTTCGGCAGAACGCGAGGGGGATGCGCTCCACTCGGACGGCGTGATCGAGTCCCGCCAGTATTCGATGCGCCGTCAGAATGCGCTGCGAGGCGCGTGGCGTCGTTCTACCTCCCATTCCGGCCGCTGGCTGGCCACCACGGCATGCCGGCATCGGAAGGCCGGCCGCTGATCACCGGTCGCCGGATGCTTGTCCGATCGGGACGGCATTTTCCCTGCCCGAGCCGGTCCCGGCCTGCCCGGTGGTTGGGCGAAAACGTGCGGTCGATCACGCCGAACGAGCGGCTTCCCGACCCGCGCAGGTCGATTCGTACCTGATCCCCGCTCGGCGCCGCCTAAGAGCGCGCAAAATCCGCCGGAGCAGGTGGCGAAACCGAAAGAAAGGCTATTCTGCGACCGCGAGTCCAGCAGGACTCGCTTCACATCCACTTCATATCGTTAGGTTGAATTGATGAGGAAAGTCAGAGACTGGTCTGCAGTGATCGATCGTCTTAATAAGAGCCCGAAGGGTGAGCTCACCATCAAGATGGGCTCGCCGGGCAGTGCGCAGGTGACTCGATGTCGCCTGCTGGCCGAGTGGTCGAATCTCGACGCCACGACCAAGGGCGCCACGCTCTACCTGCACCTGAAGGGCTGACGACGTACGGTCGTACCGAACGGGTGACGCGGCGGATCGTAAAGGTCCGTCGCGAACCCGGTTCCCCACTCCGCGATCCCGTTCCCGGTGTGCAGCAACGCGCGCACGAACGTGTGCACGAACGAGAGACGTCAGTCCTCGATCGGCTCGAGCTCGTCCCAGACCGGGCCGACCATCTTCTTCAGGATCGCCTTCGAGCCCCAGATCCGTTCGCCACCGAGCAGCCCGTCCTGCGCGAACAGGATACCGATCACGTGGTGTGCTTCGATGCCGGAGTCGAACTGGACCACCATTTCGTACTCCTGGGCGAGGGAGCGTTCACTCAGCCACTCCTCGATCAAGCGGTAGCTCTTCTGCTCGCCGTAGAAGGTCCCGATCAGATGCTCGTAGTAGCGCCGGACCTGGTCCCGGCCGCGCATCCGCAGCCCGACCGGCCAGAACTCGTACACCGGATCCGCGACCAGCGTATCCATGACGAGGTCGAGCTTGCCCTCGGCCTCGAGCTGCGCGTGGCGCATTCCGAGCTCGCGCATCGCCGCGGCATTCCAGTTCGAAGCGTTCTTCGTCATCGGCTCCTCCTTCGGGGTCGGTCGGTCGAGCGAAGCTAACCAGAAGCGGGCGCGCCTGCCGCCCCCTGCGTGATACGCTCGCAAGCCTCGCGTCGCGTCAGCTCGCCGCACCTCACAAATGGGAAAATGGGAGGCCATTCGTGGTCTACGTCCTCGCCGCCTACTCCCTCACGATCAGCGTGCTCGTGATCTACTGCGTGCTGTTGCAACACCGTGCCCGGGTCGCTCGGGCCCGCGTCGTTTTCGCCCGCGCAGGCGGGCAGCTCGGCGTGCAGGACCCGGATCTCGCCCGCGGCTTCAATCTGGGCGCGGCGCTGCTCGCGCCGTTCTGGGCCTGGTCCCATGGTTTTCGCGCCGCCGGGGCGAGCTTGCTCGCGACCTGCGGCGCCCTCGTGCTGGCGCGGGCGAGCGGGCTGCGGCTGCCCGTTCTGCTCCTGGCCTCGCTGCTGCTCGCTGCAGCGCTCTTTCTCGGCGCGGTCGGCAATCGGATCGCGGTGTCCCGCGCCCGGGGTGTGGACCCCGAAGCAATCTCGTCACGAGAGCTTCGCTGGTCGATCGCGGGGGCGGTGCTCCACACGATCGTCCTGCCCTGGGCTTGTTATTTCGGGCTCGTGCCGGTCTGAGAACCGGCGCCGCGACGCCTACGACACGTCGACGTGGCGGGCGACGGCCTTGAGCACGGCGTCGTGGATCTGCTTGTTGGTGGCGACCACACCCGAGTTGTTCACGAGCTTGCGGCCATGGGCGAAATCGAGGGGATGACCGCGGACGTCGGTGACCATTCCGCCCGCTTCCTCGACGACGATCATGCCGGCGGCGTGATCCCAGATCTTCTCGCGGTAGTCCTTCTTCGTCGGGAGCCGCAGGTAGATCTGCGCTTCGCCGCGGGCCACGATCGCGTACTTCGCCTGGCTGTCGACGCGGATCGGCTCGGCGGTGATGCGCAGGGTCGAGGCGATCTGGGCGCTCTGGTCCTGGTCGCTGTGGCCCGATTCGACGGATTCACAGAACCGCGCGAGGGCGGCGTCGGCGATGTCGCTCACGCGGATGGGCTTGGCACCCGCGCGTCCGGTCGCCATGAGCGGACGCGCCTCTGCACCGCGTCCGCGGACGGCGGCCAACAAACATCCGGGCTTGCCGTCGGGGCCGATCAGGTTCGGGCAACCCAGCACACCGAGGACGACGCGCCCGTGCTCGATCAGGCCCAGCGCGATGGCGTACTGCTCGCCGCGCAGGAAGCCCTTGGTGCCGTCGATCGGGTCGAGGGTCCAGTAGTGGGCCTGCGAGCCATCGGGATCGAGGCCCCCGAGATCGATCCAGTCGAGAGCCTGATCCGTCGAGACATTCGGCCCGCGCAGGCCGCGGACGTGTTCTACCACCTTGTCCCGCGTCGCTTCCGCGCCCGCCTCGCGCAGCTCGGCCGCGTCTTCCTCGCCGACGACTCCGTGGACCGCGGAGCTCTTCGCGAGCGACGAGCAGACGAGCGCCTGGGAGGCGAAATCGGCGACGGTGACGGGGCTTTGATCCTTCTTCTCGAGGGTCGCCGCGGTCACGAGATTCTTCTGCACACGCTGGCAGACGGTCGCCGCGTCGCGCACTGCGATGATCGCCGCCTCGAGCTCGGCTTCGAGATCGATCTTGGACAAGTTTCCCCCGCTCTCTCTTAACAGGCCCCAGGGGCT
Organism: Deltaproteobacteria bacterium; assembly: GCA_031400655.1. GTDB lineage: Bacteria > Myxococcota_A > UBA9160 > UBA9160 > UBA4427 > UBA4427. The sequence goes on from JANNQH010000171.1 coordinate 15,209, forward strand.
CCGGAGCTCGCCGACGATAGCGAAGGCGCCTGGCCCGGACCTCGCCCGGCAACCGCGTTTGTGCGTTTGCCACAAAGGGCTGCGCACGTCGGTGCGAATCGGAGCTTGTGCAGGCGAGTCGCTGCGCGGGAAAGCCTGAAAGGGGAAAAGGGCTTCTCTCCCCCGGGCGCATTGCGGAGCTGTCGCGCGTCCTCGCGATCGCAGCGGGGCAGCAAGCAACCCTCGACTCGGCCCGGGTGTCTCGTGATTCAGGAAGCGTGGTTCGACAAGCCCGCGCTCGGCTCGGAAATTGCTCGACTCTGGGGACCGCCCGCTCGGTCGGGTCATCGGAGGTGCCGAGAGATGCGCCTCGGAACGTTCAATGTGTGGGGCCTGCCGGAGGCCTTTTCGGACGACGTCTCCTCACGCATGCGCGTGCTCGCGCAGCGCCTCGAGGACAGCGATCTCGACATCCTGCTGATCCAGGAGGCCTGGACCCGCGAAGTGCGCCGCACCCTCCGACATGGAGCGCGCCAGGCGGGCTTCGAGGTTTCAGAGGGGGGCGGAGCGAGCGGCGGACTGATGACGCTGTCACGGTTTCCGATCCGCGCGAGCCGCTTCGATCGCTTCCGTTTTCGCGGGGATCCGGAACGGCTCGACAAGGGCGAGTACCTTGGCGGCAAGGGTTTCGAGGTCGTCGAGATCGAGGGACCCGATGGCCCCTTCGTCCTCATCAATACCCACGTCCACGCCCGCTACAGCATCGAGGATTCGCCCCTCGACAGCGCCGTTCGGGCGGCACAGCTGCTGCAGATCGTCGCGTTCGTCCACGGTCATGCGGGGAACGTCGTCGTCGGCGGGGATTTCAACTGCAGGCAGGGCGAGCCGGAGTTCGAGGTATTCCGCGGCCTCACGGGCGCGATCGAGCTCGGCCAGGGAACGTCGCTCGGAACGCTGTCTTCGAGCAACTTCTACAAGCGCCATCGCGCCGCCCCCGACAAACGCATCGACTTCTTGTTCGTCCGGCCCGCGCCCGGAGTCGTGTGGCAGACTGGCGCGGCGCGGCTGCTCTTTTCCGAGGCCGCTCGCATCCGCCACCGCGATCGTTCGCTGTCGGATCACTACGGCTTCCGCGTCGATCTGACCTGGCAGCCGGGGCCGACGGCCTCGGCGTTGGCCGGGGCCGTCGCAATCGACCCCGGAGCGCTCTCGACCGCGCGCTCGCTTCTCGACGTCGGCCTCGCGGAGGCCGATCGCCGAGAGCGCCAGCATTTCCGCCTCGCCGGCGGCTTCGTGATGGCTGCGATCGCCGCGGCCGGTCTGCGGCGCCACCCCGCCGTCGATCGCCGCGCCTTCCTGCGCGGCACCGCAAAGGCGGCGACACTGCTCGCCCTCGCGCCCGCCCTGGGCTTCGGCACCCTCGCGCGCATCGATTCCGATCAGAAGCGCGACGTGTTCGTCGACGCGCGCGCGTTCCTGAACGAGCTGGCGGCGAAGCTCGCGACCACGCGACTCACCTAGCCACTGCGCCCCGCGCTCATGGTCGAGTCCACCGACCGGTCCGGGATGGGTCCGGGATGGGTCCGGGATGGTAAGTTCCGCCCCGGAAGCGAGGGCATGGGCGACGAGAACCCCAGAATGACCGGGCCGGACGGCGAGCGCGACGCGGGTGTGCGCGTCTGGCTGCTGCTCGGTCACAAGCCCGGCGACAATGCGCAGATCCGCAATCTCGCCCACGCCGTCGGCCTGCCCTGCGAAGAGAAGAAAATCGTCGTCAAGCCGGAGTGGGAGACGGGAAAGCCGCTCATTCGCCCGAGTCTCGAGCATGTCGATCGAGCCCGCTCGGATGCCCTCGAAGCGCCGTGGCCCGACCTCGTGATCTCCGCCGGGCGACGGCTCGCATGCGTCGAGCTCTGGATCAAGCAGGCTTCCCAGGGTCGCACGCGCCTCGTGATGATCGGAATGCCCCGCCATCGGCGCGACCAGTTCGATCTGATGATCGTCGCCTCCCACTACGTGATCGCGGAGGGCGCAAACGTCGTCCGACACGATCTGCCGCTCATGTCCGTCGATACGGCGCTGGTCGAGCGCGCGGCCGCGGCTTGGGAGCCGCGCTTTCGCGACCTCCCGCGGCCGATCACGGCGTTGATGATCGGCGGGCCGACCGGAGGCCTTCGTTTCGATCTCGCGGCGGCGAAAGTGCTGCTCTCGCAGGCGCGCGCCGATGTCGCCCGCCATGGGGGCTCGCTGTTCGTGACGACCAGCCGCCGGACGCCCGCCGTGGTCGTCGCATGGCTCGAGCACGAATGTCCGGACGGTGTGCGGCTGCACGTGTTCGACGCGCAGGCGCCGTCCACCGAGAACCCCTACCACGCGCTGCTCGGCCTCGCCGATCACTTCATCGTGACGATCGACAGCCTCTCGATGATGGTCGAGGTCGTCCGCCTCGCGAAATCGCTGGCGATCTTCCCGCTGGAGCACGACACCGGTCCCCTCGAACGCGGGCTCGAGCGGATCGGCCTGCTCACGCCGCTCGATCCCCGGCGCGATTCGATTCCGGCGGGCGGCGCCCTCGCACGCACGATGTATCGCCTGGGCGCGCCAATCCATTCGCGGGATCTGTCGGCCATTCCCCGGCGCCTGGTCGAGCGGGGTCTCGCGAGCTGGCTCGGGGATTCTCGGGTCGAGCCGAGGGCTGGGGCCGGCGACGAGACCCTGCGCATCGCCACTCAGGTGCGCGATCTCGTCGCGGGAAGGCCGGGCTCCTTGTGATAGCTTCTGCGGCGACCGCCTGATTTCCCGGAACAATCATCTGGATCAAGAGGGGGATTCAGACATGCTGTCGAGCGACAAGCCGACCGTCTTCATCCACACGAATCATAAGCAGCTCCTCGGCGCGATCGTCTCTCGCTATTCGATGAAGCGGAACTCGCCCCGGCCCGACGCCTTCGACGTGCAGCTGATCGAGCACCGGAGCTACGACTTCTTCGACGACTACGAGGGCCGCGAATACCTGCGCGACGGGGCGAGCCGCGTCTGGCGAAACGACGACCTCCAGTCCTTCACGCCGCTGCGCTTCATGCCGCCCGAGCTGATGGGCTACCGCGGCCGCGCGGTCGTCACGGATCCCGACGTCTTCGCCGTGGGCGACGTGATGGAGCTGCTCGAGCGGGACATGCAGGGCAAGGCCCTGTTCTGCCGGCCGCGCTCGGGGGCGAAGAAGTTCGAGAGCGTGCTTGCGACCAGCGTGATGCTGCTCGATTGCGGAAAGCTGACGCATTGGCGCTGCCGCGAGCAATTCGACTCGCTGTTCCAGCGAAAGCTCGACTACTCCGACTGGATCGGTCTCAAGAACGAGGATCGGAGCACGATCGGGATCTTCGAGAACGAGTGGAACGACTTCGACAAGCTGACGTCGAAGACGAAGCTGATCCACAATACGAAGCGACATACCCAGCCCTGGAAGACGGGTCTCCCGGCCGATTTCATCCCGGCCGAGAAATACCGGATCTTCCCGCCGATCCGGTGGGTCCTGCGCGCGCGGCGCAAGATGTTCGGCGACTACGCCTTCGTCGGGAACTACCGGCTCCATCCCGATTCCAATCAAGAAGCCTTCTTCTTCGGGCTGCTGCGGGAGTGTGTCGACAAGCGGATCGTCGACGAGCAGTTCATCCGCGAAGAAATGAAGCGCAACCACGTCCGCCATGACGCCTTCGAAGTGATGGACCGTCTGAAGTCGCGAGCCGCCTAGCGCGCCGTGGCGTCCCGTCCGGGAAAGAGCGCACGCACCCGGGCCACCGCCCGGGGCATGTCTTCGAGGGGCCGCGTCAGGGCCTTCGGATGACCGTCGCCAAGCCAGATGGCGCGCTCGCTGTCGACGAGCAGCTGTTGGACGATGCGGATGTCGCGCGTGAGGCGCTCTGGGCCGAGGCGCATCGTGAGCCGGTAGATCCAGGCCTTCAGATGCCAGCGATCGAAGACGCTTCCGCCCTCCTCGCCGGACTCCTTCCCGGAGTCGCCTTTGCCGTCGAGCCACGGATTGCGCTTCATCGACGTGATGCCTTCGCCCGTGTCGTAGAGATAGACGGGCCGCCCCGTCGCACAGGCCTCGGTCATCATCGAGACGCTGTCCGCCGTCACGACGACCCGGTCGGCGAGGCCCAGGAAGCCGAAGAATGGGTTGTCGGGATCGCTCTTCTTCCAACGATAGACGATCGACGGTGCCGCGATTCCGTCGCTGAGCGCCTGTGTCGTCTCGTCGAGGGTGCGTGCACTCGTGGTGACGAGCAGGGAGCCGCCTAGCTCGGCAACGAGCTGATTGAGCTCACGGGCCAGGCGCTCGCCCGAATCGCGATTGAACGGGTAGGGACCGGAGTTGCCGCCGGCGAGCACCGCGATGCGGGGCCGCGGCAGATGGGCGACGCGCGCTTCCCAGGCTCGGGCCGCTTCGTCGAGGCGCGCGCGCGTGACGCGGTGGAGCGGCGTCTCGTTGTGGAGGATGTTCGGGTCCCGCGGCAGCCGGTACTGGGGCGTCGTGATGACGAGATCCCAGGTCGAGGGCTTCGCCCAGGGCCGGCCGACGTGGACCAGGCGGACGTGCTTGCTGGGATGTGCGCCGGGGTGCTTGCTCGGGTGCTTGCCGGGGTGCTTGCCGGGGTGTTTGGCGGGGTGTTTGGCGGCGCGCGCGCGGATGTAGCGGGCGATCGGTTCGTTCTTGCGGCCCGCCGAGATCACGAGGTCGGGCCACGGTGGCTCGATGGCACTCGAACGTTCCTTCATCACGCCGAGCAGATGTGCGCCGAGGGGCAGATTGACGAGCTTCTCGTAGCGGGTGTAGACGAAATGCTTCTCGACGAGGGGCCAGCCGAGCGCCTCGCCGAGGCCCAGCACCTGCGAGTTGTCCCCCGCACGATTACCCATCAAGAGCCAGACGAGCGGCTCGGATGCGTCCGACTGGGTGCGACTCGGCAATCCTGCTCCCGTCCCGACGAGCGGCGCTGCGTCGCGATTTCGCGCGATCGACCGAATCTAACAGACCGGCGTGCGCTTCGAAATTTCGTAGCACTACCCCGCGGTGCGCGAGCGAATCCGCAGACGGATGCCCATCGCCAGGGCGATCGCCGCGAAGAGGAACGAGGGCCCCCAGCCGGCGAGCCACGGGGAGAGCGTGCCACCGTGACCCATCGAGCCGGCGAAGCTCGTCGCCATGGCGTGGCCAACGGCGATGATGGCGCTCGCGATCAGCGTCTGGACCGGGCGCGGGAAGGGTGGGCCGGTGGCCGCGAAGAACAGGGCGATCAGCGGCAGGAGCAGACAAGCAAAGGGCGCGGACATCTTCATATAAAGGTCGGTCCGATAGGCGAGGGCGATCGGACCCTCGAGGTCGGGGTCGTCGATCGTGGCGCGCAGCTCGGCCGGCGTGAGATCCGCGGTCTCGATCTCGGCGGGCGCTTCCTCGCCGAACTGGACGACGCGTTCGGCCTGGGGCTTTCGCTCGAGGTGGCTCCCGTCGCGGAGCTCGACGCTTCGGGGGTCGTCGAGTAGCCAGTTTCCCTCCCCGACATAACGCGCCCCGCTCGCGTCCGTGCGGCGCTTGGGAAGGCCGTCCTTTCCGAGCTCGTAGAGCGTGACCTGGCGTGCGAGTCCGCTGAGCAGGTCCAGGCGCTCCATCTCGTGGATGCGCTTGCCCACTCGGTACCAGACCCGTTCGCGCGCTTCCTCCGGTGCCTCGACCTGACCCTTGATGTCCTTTCGCTTGATCTCGCGGGCGCGTTCGCTCGAGCGGGGAACGAGCTCGTTCGCGAGCAGGTGGTCGGCGGGAACCGCGAGGGTACATAACATCCAGACGGGCGCCAGGATGCGCAGGATCGGGATTCCGCAGGCGCGCATTCCGAGCAGCTCGCCGTTCGCGCCGAGCACGCTGATCGTCAGCGCCACCGCGATCAGTAGCGACATCGGAATGACCCGTGACGCCAGGACCGGGAGTCTCGCGATGTAGTAGCGCGCGATCTCCTCGGCGGTCGCGCCGTAGCGGTTGAACCATTTCAGGTTGTCGAAGACGTCGATGATCAGATACGCGATCACCAGCCCAGCGGCGCAGATCACCACCATGCGCAGGAACTGCCCCGCGACGTAGCGCGGCAGCGCAAAACGCTTCACACGGATCCCCGTGCGTACGACGCCGAAGCGCTCGAGCAGCGTGCGGCTGCCCCTGCCCGCGCCGCGGCCGCCGTCGGATGTGCGCCGCCCCGCGGCGATGATCAGGACGCCGGCGACGGCGGTCATCACGAGATTCGGAAGCCAGAGCGCCAGGGCGACGGGCGTCCGATCGCTGCGCAAGAGGCCCTCCGAGAGCTGGACCAGGGCGTAGTAGGCGATCGCGGCAGCGATGCCCATTACCGTCCCGGTCGAGCGCGACTGCGTGCGGCCCCCGAGCGCGAGACCCATGGCGAGCAGACCGAAGGGCAGGGCGGCGGCGCCAAGGGCCACGCGGCGGTGCGCCTCGCTGTGGTACCAACGGCTGCGCCGCGAATCCGGCTCCTGACGCGCGAGCTGCAACAGCTCCGAGAACGGCAGCGTGGCGACGAGATCGACCGGAACGTGCTCATCGGGTCGGGTGGTCGGGAGCGGCGTCTCGAGCCTTTCGAATCGCAGGAGCGACGCCCGATCCTCGGAGTTGAAGAGGATGAG
>JANNQH010000172.1:0-2032 GCA_031400655.1 Deltaproteobacteria bacterium
CTGAAGGCCCTGGCACGAGAGGGGCTCCTCGTGTCCCATCGCGGCTCGAAGGGCGGCTACCACCTCGCTCGCCTGCCCGAGGATCTCACGGTCTCCGAGATGGTCCGCGTGCTCGAGGGACCTGTCGCGCTCACGGACTGCGCGGCCGGGCCATTGCTCTGTTCCCATGAATCGCTCTGCAGCGTGCGCGAGCCGTGGCAGGTGATCAGCCGCGTGATCGAGCAGGCGCTCGCCGACGTGACGCTCGCGGATCTCGTCAAGCGCCGGGCGAGCAGCTTCCACCCGAGCTTGAGCCACGCGCTCCAGATCGAACGAAACGCCGCGCCGCGAGAGGTGAGGGAATGACGTCTATGCAATCGGGAATGCAGTCGGAAACGCAAACGGAAAAGCCGAGCGCGAACCCCGAGCTCGAGCGCCTCGCGAATCAGGACTACAAGTACGGTTTCGTGACCGACATCGAAGAAGACCGCATCGCGCCCGGTCTCACCGAAGACGTCGTCCGCCTGATCTCGCAGAAGAAGCGCGAGCCCGAGTGGCTCCTCGACTATCGCCTCAAGGCCTATCGCCGCTTTCGCGAGATGCTCGCAGAGGATGCCGCGGGCCCCGCGTGGGCGAACGTGAAATATCCGCCGATCGATTACGACGCGATCGTCTACTACTCGGCGCCCAAACAGAAGAAGAAGCTCGAGAGCCTCGACGAAATCGACCCGCAGCTGCGCGAGACCTACGGCAAGCTCGGCATCTCCCTGCTCGAGCAGAAGCGCCTCCACGGCATCGCCGTCGACGCCGTCTTCGACAGCGTCTCCGTCGCCACAACCTTCAAGGCCGAGCTCGAAAAGAAGGGCATCCATTTCTGCTCCTTCTCCGAAGCGGTCGCGACCCATCCCGAGCTCGTGCGCAAATATCTGGGAAGCGTCGTCCCGTACTCGGACAATTTCTTCGCGTGTCTGAACGCTGCGGTCTTCAGCGACGGCTCGTTCGCGTACATTCCGAAGGGCGTCCGCTGCCCGATGGAGCTCTCGACCTATTTCCGCATCAACGCCGCGGGCACGGGCCAGTTCGAGCGGACGCTGATCGTCGCGGACGAAGGCGCGTACGTCAGCTATCTCGAGGGCTGCACCGCGCCGCAGCGCGACGAGAACCAGCTGCATGCCGCCGTCGTCGAGCTCGTCGCCCTCGACCGGGCCGAGATCAAGTACTCGACTGTGCAAAACTGGTACCCCGGCAACGCCGACGGCGTCGGCGGGATCTACAACTTCGTGACCAAGCGCGGCGCCTGCCGCGGATTCCGCTCGAAGATCTCCTGGACACAGGTCGAGACCGGCTCGGCCATCACGTGGAAATATCCGTCGTGTCTCTTGATCGGTGACGAGTCGGTCGGCGAGTTCTATTCCGTCGCCATGTCGACCCACTACCAGCAGGCCGACACCGGCACAAAGATGATCCACATCGGAAAGAACACGAAGAGCACGATCATTTCGAAGGGGATCGCGGCGGGCCACGGCAACCAGAGCTACCGCGGACTCGTCAAGATCGGCCCGAAGGCGACGGGCGCGCGCAACTACAGCCAGTGCGATTCGCTCTTGATGGGCGACAAGTGCGGCGCCCACACGTTCCCCTACCTCGAGGCCAGCAACTCGACCGCGACGGTCGAGCACGAGGCCACGACCTCGAAGATCAGCGACGACCAGCTCTTCTTCTGCCGCCAGCGTGGCATCAACGAGGAAGATGCGATCTCGATGATCGTGAACGGGTTCTGCAAGCAAGTGCTCCGCGAGCTGCCCATGGAATTCGCGGTCGAGGCGCAGAATCTGTTGTCCCTGAGCCTCGAGGGCTCGGTCGGCTGAGCGAAAACGAACACGAGCGAGAGACGAAGAGAGCGATGCCGAAAATCCCCCTGATCCAGATCCGAAACCTCCACGCCAACGCCGGCGACACGCCGATCCTGCGCGGCCTCGACCTCGAGCTCTTCGCGGGCGAGGTCCACGCCATCATGGGCCCGAACGGCTCGGGCAAGAGCACGCTCTCGAAC
>JANNQH010000173.1:0-2034 GCA_031400655.1 Deltaproteobacteria bacterium
CGAACGCGAAGCCGCGTGCGCGACCGGTCTCGCGGTCCATGATCACGTTGACCGATGCTACGTCACCGTGGCGTGCGATGAGGGTCCGGAGGTCACCCTCCGTCGAAGAGAAGGGAAGGTTGCCGACATAGATTTTCTTGCTCAAATGATTTCCTCGTCGGGGCCGTCAATGCGGTCCGCCGACAGGCCGTGCTCCCCAATCCAGATCATCTGGATTCGGGAGCCAAACGGCGATGAAGCACTTCGCGACGCTTCCCATCTGCGAAGCTTCCCAGAGGGCGGTCTCGGAGTGCGATTGGTTTTTTCGATTGGGGGACAGGGGGGCCTGGCTAGGCCGCGTGCTGTAGTCCGATCGGAAGCACGAATCAAGTCGACCTTAGCAGACTCCCTCGACTATGCCGAATCTTCCTGGCTGGCTACGCGGCCCGCGCCTCGATTTGCGATGCTTCGGTCGACCCAATCGAGGAGAGAGCCATGGGCGCGGACGATCTCGAAATCCTGCGGGCGGAGCGAGCGATCACCCGGGTCATCCTGACCTATGCGCGAGCGGTCGACGGACTCGACTTCGAGCGCCTGCGCGACTGCTTCCATCCCGATGCGCGCATCCACTACGGCGAGATCTTCTCCGGAGCTCGTGACGAGGCGATCGCCTGGCTCGAGAACTCGCTCTCCCGCCTGCAGGGAACGATGCACGATTTCGGCGTCCCCTGGATCGAGCTCGATTTCGAGCGCGGGCGCGCTCGTTGCGAAACCTACACGACGAACGCGGCGCGCTTTCCAGCCAACGAGCAGGGCGAAGTCCTGCTGAACGTCACCGGAACGCGCTACCTCGACGTCTTCGAGCGCCGAGACGGCGAGTGGCGGATCCTCGAACGCCGGAACATGACGAACTGGGTGCTGAACACGATCGAGACGTCAACGCCTCCGCCTCCGTTCACGATCGGAAGTCCGCGTCTACGCTGACCGTCGCGTCGCTCTGCCCGCGAGGCGCTAGAAGTGCGCGGCGGGCAGCTCGTTCTGGCCGTTGGTATCGGTCACGCGCCGAAGCGAGTCCGCCGTCTCGTCGTCCCAGGAGATCAGGTCCGACTGGAGGCCGCCGAAGCCATCGGCCGCGAGGAGCACGCCGACGCGGCTCGGCCCGAACCCGGGCAGCGCGTAGGCGAACAGTGCATCGGAGGGGAGATCGCCGAGCGCGATCGATTCTCCGCGCGGGTCGTCGGGATCGATACTCCTGAGACGGAGGCTGTTGTCAGGGAGATTCGTGAGGTCGTCGAGGCCCCCGAGCCGCAGCATCCGGGTCACCGGACCCAGATGCGCTGGACCGAGAGCGGGCTCCCTGGAGCTCCCGACCCAGAGAGAGAGCAAGTTGATTTGCGCCTCACCACCGGCGAGCAGTATCGACATGGAGGAAGGGTAGATGCGATCACCGGCGAGTCGGTTGTAGAAGAGCCACTCGTCGGAGCTCGCCGCGACGAAGCCCGAGAATGAGGGCAGCGGAAGCTCCGCGAGCTCGTAACGATCGAGGGTCAACGCGCCGCTGCCGTCGCGGTCGATGGAGCGGATCACGGTCTCCTGGTCGTTCTGCGTGAGCGGGTCGCCGTCTGCGTCGGCCGTGTAGCTCCAGGCGACGCGGCTCGAGCCGACCGTGACGAAGTCGAAGGGGCCGACGCTCGGGAGCGCTTCGTCGGGTGCGTCGATGCGCTCCGTCCTGCCTCGCGCCGGACTCGCACGATGGAGCTCGCCCGAGTCGATGACGAAGCCGAATTCGCGATCCGACGCGAAGGAAGCTCCGCAGGGGCAGGCTGCGGAGAACTCGAAGTTCAGGTCCTTCAGCCTGTTCGCGGTGAGATCATAGGCGTAGAGGTTCTGGTCGATCTCGAGGAAGAGCGTGCCATTCGCCGTCGCACCGATCACCTCGCCGAGCTCGACACCGACCAGCAGGTCGGCTGTATGGACGGAGAGGTCCGGGGCGAGTCGGTTCAGTCGCCCGTCCTCGATGGCGAGCCAGCCCCGGTGGGCTCCGGTCTCCGGATC
>JANNQH010000174.1:0-3628 GCA_031400655.1 Deltaproteobacteria bacterium
CCTTGCCGGCGTATGGCGTGCTCAAGCGCAAGGATCCACGGGGCCGCGAGCGCACGATCGCGGTGAATCTCGATCGGCTCTTTATCGTCGTCGCCGCCGAGCCCCGGGAGCAGCCGGGCTACATCGATCGGGGCATCGTGATCGCGCGGTCGGCGGGGATCGAGCCCACGCTCGTCGTGAACAAGCTCGACCTGCCGGGAACAGAGCCGCTGTTGGCGCGACTCGTCGAGATCTACGGCGGCTCTTGCGACGTGTTGTCGGTTTCGGCGGCGGAGCGGATCGGGCTCGCCGCGATCGAGGCGCTGCTCGCGCCCGACCAGCTCGGGGCGCTCGTCGGGCCGTCGGGCGTCGGCAAGAGCTCGCTGCTGAACGCGCTGATTCCGGATCTCGCGCTCTCGGTCTCGGAGCTCAATCGCGGGAGCGGACACGGCCGCCATACGACGACGACCGCGACGCTGCACGCGCTCTCCGGCGGCGGAACACTCGTCGATACGGCGGGCTTCAAGGATTTCATCGCCGTCGACGTCGAGCCGGCGGAGGTCGCGGCCTGCTTCCCAGGCTTCGAGGGGGCCCGCGAAGCCGGCTGTCGCTTCCGCAACTGTCTCCACCGCAGCGAGCCCGATTGCGCGGTGCTCGCCGCCGCGGCGGCGGGCGAGATCTCGGAGCGACGGCTCGCGGCCTACTCGGCGCTGCTCGACGAGCTCGGCTCTTCAGCGACCCGTTCCACAGACCCGGGCTTCCGCAAATCCTCCAGATAGCTTGCGTGGTCGGCGGGGGTCTCGAAGCTGATTCCGCCGAGCTTGCCCGCCCGCAGATCGCGCAGGAAGAGATCCGCCGCGCGCTCGAGATCGACCCGGCCCCCCGACCGCAGGGCACCGCGCCGTCGCCCGACGGCCTCGAGCAGCGCCACGGCGCGCGAGGTATCTCGGGAATCGTCGGAGGTCGAAGCGAGGATACGGGGCAGCTCGTCGGCCAGCCCGAAGCGGTCGGCCAGCGCCTCTGCATAACGCCGGGCGACGAACTCCACCGCCCAACAGGCGACGTCGATGAGCTCGAAGGCTGCATCGCCGACGGCGCCGCTTGCCGCCAGCCGGTGGGCGCCCTCCTGGTCTTCGAGCCTGGGCCACAGCACGCCCGGGGAATCGAAGATCGAGAGGTCGCGGTCGAGCTCGACGCGCTGCGCGTGGCGCGTGATCGCCGGGCGATCGCCGACTTTTGCGACGCGGCGGCCGGTGAGCGAATTGATGAGCGTCGACTTTCCGACGTTCGGGATGCCGACGACCATCGTGCGCAGCGTGCGGCCCGGGCCGCCCCGCTTCGGTGCGAGCTCGCGACAGCGGGCGAGTAGCGGGCGCACGCTCTTCGCGTCGATCATCGCCAGCGCCAGGGGCCGCGGGCCGGGCCAGGCGTCGAGCCAGGCGGCGGTTGCACTGGTGTCGGCGAGGTCCGCCTTCGAGAAGACCGTCAGGATCGGCTTCTTCGCCGCCAATTTCGCAAGCAGCGGATTGCGGCTCGAGAGCGGGAGCCGTGCGTCGACGAGCTCGATCACGACGTCGACCTGGCGCAGGGCTTCCGCGATCTCGCGCCGCGCGCGATTCATGTGTCCGGGAAACCAGTGGATCGGCATCGCGCGTGTCGCGACCTCTCGTCTGCGTCTCATGAAAGGGAAGGACCGCGGACGATAGCGGCCCGTCGCGGGAGGAGGGTAAGCTCGCCGTCCTGGGTGAAGAGGGGGGTGAAGACGATGGGGTACGAGTCGATTCGAGGACTCCTGGCGCGCGAGGCGGCGGGCGGTCGGGCCACGGTGCGCGGCTGGCTCCGCACGGTGCGCCACGCGAAGGGGGTCTCGTTCCTCGACGTCTCGGACGGCTCGTGCGTGTCGGGGATCCAGGTCGTCGCGAGTCCCGAGACCGAAGGCTTCGAGCCAGTCGTTCGCCATCTCACGACCGGCTCCGCGATCGCCGCGGTCGGCACGCTCGTCGTATCCCCCGGCAAGGGCCAGCGCTTCGAGCTGCACGCGACGAACGTTGAGCTGGTCGGCGCCGCGGGCCCTGAATATCCACTCCAGAAAAAACGCCACAGCTTCGAGTTCCTGCGCACGATCGCCCATCTGCGACCGAGGACGAATACGCTCGGCGCGGTGCTGCGGATCCGGAACGCCGCCTCGATGGCGATCCACGAGTTCTTCCAGCACGAGGGCTTCTTCTATCTCCACTCGCCGATCGTGACCGCCTCCGACGCCGAGGGTGCCGGCGAGATGTTTCGCGTGACGACGCTGCCCCTCGATTCACCGCCGCGAAGGCCCGACGGCACGGTCGACGACGGCGCCGACTTCTTCGGCCGCCCCGCTTTTCTCACGGTCTCGGGACAGCTCGAAGCGGAGATCGGTGCACTCGCCCTCTCCCGCGTCTACACCTTCGGCCCGACCTTCCGCGCCGAGAACTCGAACACCGCCCGCCACCTCGCCGAGTTCTGGATGGTCGAGCCCGAGGTCGCGTTCTGCGACCTGAACGACCTGGCCGAGCTCGCGGAGCGCTTTCTCAAGTTCGTGTTCGCGAGAGTCCTCGAGCGCTGTCCCGAGGACATGGCGTTCTTCGCGGAGCGCGTCGAGCCGAAGGCGATCGAGCGCATGCGCAGCGTGATCGACGAGCCCTTCGAGCGGATCTCCTATCGCGAGGCGGTCCGGATCCTCGAGCGCTCGGGCGAGACCTTCGAATTTCCGGTCGGCTTCGGCCGCGACCTGCAGAGCGAGCACGAGCGCTGGCTGACCGAAAAGCACGTCGGCCGGCCCGTCGTCGTCACCGATTGGCCCGCATCGATCAAGGCCTTCTACATGTATCGCAACGACGACGGCGAGACGGTCGCCGCGCTGGACGTGCTGGTCGGCGGCGTCGGCGAATTGATCGGTGGCTCCCAGCGCGAGCACCGGCTCGAGAAGCTCGAAGCGACGATCCGCGCCCAGGGCCTCGATCCCGCCGCCTACTGGTGGTATCTCGATCTTCGCCGTTATGGCAGCGTGCCCCACGCGGGCTTCGGTCTCGGCTTCGAGCGCCTCGTCCAGTTCATCACGGGGATGGCGAACATCCGCGACGTGATTCCATTTCCGCGCACGCCGGGGCAGGCCGAGTTCTGACCGGTTGAGCGGGTTGTCGGGCGGATGCCTTGCCAGGTGCCCCGGCCGGGCGCGACCTGGCGCTCGGGTGTCGGACTAGCGCGTGGAGTTCCCGCTGGCTCTTGCGGGCGACGTGCTGCGCGCCGTCCTCTATCTCGCGCCAGGTCGCGCCCGACCGGGGCACTCGGTGGGGTTGCGCTTCTCGAGCGTCGTGTCTCGAACACATCCTGACGGAATTTTGATATTCGAACTCACGCGGCGCAGACGAAGTCTGTGCCGTCGCGGTAGCCGAGGGCTGCGAGGGCGGTGCGGATGTTTGCGCGTGGGCCTGCGCCGGAGACGGAAGCAATCAGCGGGAGCCGACGAAGGTCGGGGCGGGTGGCGAGCTCGTTCGGGGCGATCACCGGGGCGCCGTGGATCGTCTGGCCCAGGCGGCGCGGGTGGACCTCGACGATGGCGGCGGCGCGGTGGCCGAGGGACTCGAGTGCGCGGCGAAGCGCGCGGCCGGTCGGACCG
>JANNQH010000175.1:0-2302 GCA_031400655.1 Deltaproteobacteria bacterium
CCGAACGTGCTCGAAGCCTGTCGCTATGCGCAAAAGCGCGGACTCCCCACGATCGCCTTCGTGGGATTTTCGGGCGGTGAGCTTTCGCGCATCGCGGACCACGTTCTCCACGTGGCGGTGGAAAACTACGGGATCTCCGAGGATGTGCACCAGGCCGTCATGCACATGCTCAGCCAGTTCGTCGCGGGGTCGCGGCGAGCCTGAGCGCGGAGACCGGCCGCGTGCGCAGGCGATGAGCATGCCGGGCCGCCCGATTTCCTTTCTTGGTAATTCCGTTGCCCTCGCTCGCCTCGGGCGGCGTGTGAGGTCGCCATGGAGGTCCGGGCACCCTCGGCCGCGACGGTCCCGGACTTGCAATCCAGACCCACATCGCGAGAGCGATGGGGGCGACGACCGCGATGATGCAGGCAGGACGACGGTGTCGGCATGGGGCGTGGTCCGGAGCTTGCTTCGCCGCGCTCTTGCTGGCCGCGGGATCCGCTCGCACGGCGCCCCTCGATCTCGAGGATTCGACGCCTCGCCCGATCGAGGTGCGCTTCGAGATCTCTCCCGCTGATCAACCGGGGCGCCTCGACTCGGCCTGGAGTGCACCCCGCCTGGGTGTCGTCGAGCCGAGCCTGAATCCGGACCAGGTCCGGATCCGGATCCCGGCCCAGGAGATGGAGGACCACCTGACCTCGGCGGGCACCGCCGTGATTCCCGGGACCTTCAGCGATTTCGTCTGGACGATCGACCGCGTCTCCGGGCACGTGGTGCACGCGGAGCTGGCCGGTCGGATCCACGAGCGACTGGCGATCGGCCTGCTCGTGACGCGGATCGCGGTCGAGATCCGGGTCGACATGTCCACCGAGCGCCAGGGGGGCTTTCGAACTTCCCGGGGCATGTTCGGGATCGAAACCCATGACTTCTGCAACGCCCCGGACACGCTCGAGCGCTGCGTGCCGGTCGAGACCCGCCGGTTCGACCCCACGCGCGGATACGTCAACGCGATCGGAGATATCCGGGCGGCGACCCCCCTCGCCGAAGTGCGTGCGTTCTCGCCGCTGGGCGAAATCCGGTTCAGCGAGCGGGCGGCCGAAGAAATCGGCTCGCGGACGCAGACGACGCGGGAGCATGACGCGGTATTCTCGCCGGCCATGGTCCCGGATGGAGGGGCCGAACGAGGGGGGTGATATGAAGCCGCGAAGCGGAATAGGGCGCGTGCTGATCGGGTGCATCGCCGTCGGGTTGGCGGCGTTCGCGACGCCCGCCTGGTCGGCGGGTGAATCCTCGCATGAAGTGGTCTGGGGGCATGCGAATCCGGCGTCCGTGAGTCGGTTCGTCGTCTTCATCTCTCCCGTGAAGGGGGACAGCGGCTCCGCGCGACGGGTCGATGTGCCCAAGCCGGAGAATCAATCGAGTGAAACGTTCCAGACCTTTTCTGCGATCGTCTCCATGCGGGACACCGAATTCGTATCGGTCGCGGCCGTCGGATACACCGGAAAGATGGGTCCACTGTCGAACTGGAGCGGCGTCGTCCCCGGTCGCCCGGGACAACCGATCGTCATCGAGCCCTGAACCCGAACCAGCCCCGCATGGCACGCACCCACGCAGCGCGCGATCAGCAGCAAGCGAAGATCGCCCGTGCGGGGTGGAGTGCGCTGGCGCTTGCGGTCTTGCTCGGGCTGACAGCATGTGCAGGCCAGCGACCGGAACCCACCGCCTACTACCACGAGGTGGCCGTCGGCGAAAATCTCTATCGGATCGGCCTCCGCTACCGCGTCCCGGCCGCCGAGATCGCCCGCGCGAATGGCATCCACGACGCCACCCAGCTGCGAGTCGGACAGCGGCTATTGATTCCCGGTGTCCGGGGCAGCGGCTCGGTCGTCGCGCCGCAGGCCGGGGTCGCCCGCTACGACGGTCCGCTGCGATTTCGCTGGCCCGTGAAGGCCCGGCTGACCTCGCGCTTCGGCCTGCGCGGCAACCGACCGCATGAAGGAATCGATCTGGGCGCGCCGACCGGCACACCGATCTTCGCCGCCGAGGCGGGCCGCGTGATCCACAGCGGGCGCTTCGGGGCGTACGGGAAGGTGGTGATCCTGAAGCACGCCGGCGCCTACCGGTCGGTCTACGCCCACGCGCGCCAGCTCTTTGTCGAGAAGGGCGATTTCGTCGAGCGCGGCCAGAAGATCGCCGAGGTCGGAGCGACGGGCAGGGCGACGGGGCCACACCTTCACTTCGAGATCCGGCGCGGCGACACGCCCCACGATCCGCTCGCCTATCTCCCCTGACTGCTCAGGTGAGAGAGAGCTCAGGCGCAGCC
>JANNQH010000176.1:0-1503 GCA_031400655.1 Deltaproteobacteria bacterium
GGGATCCTTTCAGTCGGAGAGTCAGTCGGAGAGATAGGTCTCGCCGAACGCGGCGATGAATTCGAGCATTTCCGTGCGACCCGCCGTCGGCCGGTTGATCACGATCCAGGTGAAGCCGACGTCGCAGAGGCCCGCGAAGGCTTCACGGTGGCGGTCGGCCTCGCGGCGCGGATCGCTGATCGTGCCGTCGAGATAGACCATCACGAAATCGAGATCGACACCGCGGGGCTTCGCGTTCTGCTTGATCTCGGCGATCTGGGCCTGCGTATCCGCCGCGGAGCCCGGCGCCGGCGTGCGCACCGTCTTGAAGAGCGCGTCCCCCACGCCTTCCGGGGCGATCATCGGCATCCAGCCCTGTGCGCGCTCGGCCACGCGGCGGCGCGACGCCTTCGAGTTGCCACCGATCCAGATCGGGATCGGATTGCGAACGGGCTTCGGCATCGCCTGGATGCCCTTCGCCGTAAAATGGCGGCCGGTGTAGTCGAAAGACTCGCCGCTCCAATGCAGTGGAAGCACGTCGAGGGCCTCGTCGAAGAGTGCGAGTCGCTCCTCAAAATCGACGCCGAGGGCCGCGTATTCGGCTTTCAAATAGCCCGTGCCGACGCCAAGGATGAAGCGCCCGTTCGAGAGCCGATCGACGGTCGTCGCCGCTTTCGCGAGCAGCAGCGGATTTCGGTAGGGCAGCACCGCGAGATAGGTCAGCAGCTGGATCTTCGAGGTCACCGTCGCGGCGCCGCCGAGGCCGACGAAGGGGTCAAGAGTCTGGTGGCCCCCGGCCGCGAGCCACTTCGCATTGGGCGCCGGATGCTCGGTCAGCGCGAAGCCCTCGAAGCCCGCGCGCTCGCAGGCGACCGCCAGCTCGCCGATCCCCCCGGCCTGCAGCAGATCCGTGTCCGCGCCGTGGGTCTCCGGATACTGGAACATGAAGCGCATCGTCACGACCTTCTCGCCGGAGTGCCCGCCGGTGAATCGGTGAAGCGGGCGACGAGCTCGTGCTTCAGGATTTTCATGGTCGGATTGCGCGGCAGCGCAGCCACGACCTCGAGCTGCTCCGGAACCTTCTGCGTCATGAGTCCGGCTGCCTTGCATAACGTCTGCAGCTCGTCGAACGCGAGCGGCGCCATGCCCGGCCGCATCTCGACGATGGCACACACACGCTCACCCCGCGTCGGATCGGGGAGGCCGACGACCGCCACCGCCGCAACCCGCGGATGCGTCATCAGGACGTCTTCGATCTCACCCGGGCTGATGTTCTCGCCCTTGCGGATGATCATATCCTTGCTGCGGCCGGTGAGGACGAGGTGGCCATCGGGACGCAGATGGCCACGGTCGCCGGTCTTGAAGAATCCGTCCTCGCGAAATGCCGCGGCGGATAGCTTCGGATCGAGGTAGCCCTTCGCCACCATCGACCCGCGCACCATCACCTCGCCGTCGACATCCGGCGGCAGTCGCTTCCCGTCGCCGTCTTCGATCGCGATCTCGCAGCCGAGGATCGGCGGGCCT
>JANNQH010000177.1:0-1841 GCA_031400655.1 Deltaproteobacteria bacterium
CCCGCCCCGGCCGGCGTCGGCATCCCGTCGAAGCGATAGAGATAGCGGCCCGACTGGACGTTGAAGCGCGCCAGCCGCAGCGATGCGCAGGCCGTGTACACGAAGGTCATCACGCCGCCCGCCCAGCCCAGATCGGCGATATGGCCGGCGTGGAAGGCCAGCACCGCGGGCGCGACGCCGAAGGAGACGGTGTCGGCGATCGAGTCGTACTCGGCGCCGAAGCGGCTCACGTTGCCCGTCATGCGGGCGGCGCGGCCGTCGAGAATGTCGAAGAGCGCCGCCACGAAGATCGCGTACGAAGCCCCCAGCACGTCGCCGTTGCTCGCCTTGATGATCGCGAGGAAGCCCGCGGCGAGATTGCCCGTCGTGAGCAGCTGGGGCAGCAGCGCGGCAAAGCCGGCCCGGTCCGGATCGCCGCGCCGCCGACGGCGCCTGCGCCGCCTCCGGCGTTTCGAATCGGCCTCGTCCAATGACTGCATGACACTCCCGAATCGCAGGGGCCAGACGACCTCGCCGCCGTCAGCGGCGTCGCGCGGCGGCCCGGCGCGTTCAGTTCTTCGAGCGGTCGACGAGCTGCTTCTTCGCGAGCCAGGGCATCAGACCGCGCAGCCGCGCGCCCACCTCTTCGAGCTGGTGGTTCGCCGCCGCACGCCGCCGTGCGTTCATGCCGACGTTGCCCGCCTGGTTCTCGAGGATGAAGCGCTTGGCGAACTCGCCCGTCTGGATGTCGGTGAGCACGTCCTTCATGCGCGCCTTCACGCTCGCGTCGATCACCCGCGGCCCGCTGATGAAGTCACCGTACTCCGCGGTATTCGAAATCGAATACCGCATATTCGCGATGCCACCTTCGTAGATCAGGTCGATGATGAGCTTGGTCTCGTGGATGCACTCGAAGTAGGCCATCTCCGGCGCATAACCCGCCTCGACCAGCGTCTCGAAGCCGGCCTGCATGAGGGAGGTCAGGCCGCCACACAGCACCGCCTGCTCGCCGAAAAGATCGGTCTCGGTCTCCTCGCGGAAGTTCGTCTCGATGATGCCGGCGCGGCCGCCACCGATCGCCGCCGCGTAGGCCAGCGCGACCTGGAACGCATCACCCGACGGATCCTGGTGCACCGCTACCAGACACGGCACGCCGCGCCCCTGCTCGTAGTGGTCACGCACCGTATGGCCCGGGCCCTTCGGCGCGATCATGATGACGTTGATGTCCTTGGGCGGGACGATCGCCTGGAAGTGGATGTTGAATCCGTGGGCGACGGCCAGATAGTTGCCGGCTGCGAGGTTGGGTGCGACCTCGCTCTTGTAGATCCCCGCCGCGAGCTCGTCCGGGAGGGTCAGCATGATCACGTCCGACTTGCGGGTCGCCTCGGCCACGGTCGCGACCTTGAGGCCCGCGGACTCCGCCTTGGCCCAGGTCGGCGAGTCCTTGCGGAGGCCCACCACGACGTCGACGCCCGAGTGATGCAGGTTCTGGGCGTGGGCATGGCCCTGGCTGCCGTAGCCGATGATGGCGACCTTCTTGCCCTGGATTCGCTTTAAGTCCGCGTCTTTGTCGTAGTAGATCTGAAGTGCCATGAGAGGATCTCGGTCCTTCTTGAATGAATATTGACGGATGCGCTGTGAGGCGGTGGCCCCGGCGGCCGCGCGCTTTCGCACGCTCTCGCACACAAAAGCCGGGAGCGTCCGGAACTGCGTTCGAGAGAGGGCTCGCCCGGTCGTCGGGCAGCGCTAACTGCGCGAGATTACGCGACGTTTTTGGGCGACGCCAGCGTTGAGGAGCGGCTCGCCCGAGCGCTACGAGCGCTCGATCCGCTCGGTCTCGCCTGCCTCGACGAGCTGGCCCG
>JANNQH010000178.1:0-3086 GCA_031400655.1 Deltaproteobacteria bacterium
GCAGTCGAACAGGTCGACCCGGGCCGACGGCGACGCAGGCACGTGCAGCCCGGCGCGCGCCATCAGCGCCGCCAGCGCCATCGCCTTCATCGCCACCGTCTTGCCCCCGGCATTGGGCCCCGAAAGGAGTAGAACCCTGAAGTCCGCCCCGACCCGCAGATCGTTCGCAACGCACTGCTCGATCGCGATCAGCGGATGGCGAAGGCCCGGCAGGTCGAGCACGCCCTCGCGTTCGACACGCGGCGGTGTCGCGCCCATCTCCCGCGACAGCCCACCCCGCGCGAACGCCAGATCGATCCACCCGAGACATTCGAGATCGGCCCGGATCCCGGAGGCCTCTGTTGCCACCGCGGCCGAGAGCTCGCGCAGCACGCGCAGGGTCTCGCGCTCGACCGTGAGTTCCGCTTCGCGGTGGCGATTGTTGAGCTCGACCATGCGCTCGGGCTCGACGAAGATCGTCGTGCCGGAGCGCGACGCATCGTGCACGATGCCCCGCACATGGCCCCGGGCGTCGGCGCGCACGGGCAGCACGAAGCGGCCATTGCGGACCGTGTAGTAGGAGTCCGAGAGGTGGGAGGAGAGGTCGGGGCTTCGCAGCTCGCGCTCGATGCGAGCCTGGAGCTCGGCCCCGAGCCGGGCCTGGTCCCTGCGTGCGCTGGCAAGAGCGGGCGACGCCTCGTCGCGCAGCTCGCCGCTCTCGTCGAGGCAGCGGACCAACCGGGCGACCAGCTCCGGCCTGGGCTCGAGCGGGTCGGCCAGGGCCGAGAGGGCGGGGAGCTCGTCGCTCCGGGATCCGAAGAAGCGCGCGCAGGCGAGGATCGTCTTCAGGGTCGTGCGGACGTCGAGCAGCTCGGCGGGCTCGAGCAGCCCGCCTTTCTCGGCCCGGACGAGGCCAGGGGCGACGTCGCCACAGCCGCCCAGCTGCGGTGCGAGGTCGCGGTCGAGCAGGGCCCGGGCCTCGCTGGTTTCGAGCAGGCGGGTGCGGACGCCTGCTTCGTCGGCTTCGAAGATCGAAAGGCCCTCGTCCAGGGCAAGCCGCTTCACGCCTTGCGGGGTCCGGCAGCGACCCGCCAGGGCGGCCACCAGGCGGGCCCATTCAAGGCTCTCGAGGGTGGAATGGGCAACGGAGAAGGGCATGCCGTGAGTCTACGCGCCGGCTTCGGGACCCGCCGGACGGCGAGAGGGACCGCTGCGTTCAAGTTGCCTATGAATGAGCCGAAACGAAGGCGATGGCGGAGAGACGTCCGACAGAGGCAGCCCTCGAGAGCTCGCGTGCGCTCGACGAGATGAGTGCCGACGAGATCCTGCGGTTGATCCACAGCGAGGACGGGTGTGCCCACGCCGCGGTCGGCGCCGTCATTCCACAGATGGCCGAGGCGGTCGAGGTGCTGGCCTGCGCGCTGCTGGGCGGCGGTCGCTGGTTCAACATCGGGGCGGGCACGAGCGGACGGATCGGGGTGCTCGATGCGTCCGAGATCCCACCGACCTACGGCGTCGCGGCACGCCGGGTCCAGGCGCTGATCGCCGGGGGAGACCGGGCGCTCCGGCATGCGGTCGAGGGTGCAGAAGACGATTTTCAGGCCGGCGCGTTCGAGCTCGAAGAGCGGGGCGTGACGCTCGGCGACGTCGTCGTCGGGATCTCGGCCAGCGGTACGACGCCCTACGTGCTCGGTGCGATCGAGTCGGCCACCAGGCTCGGGGCCCGCACGCTCGCTATTACTTGTGATCCCGGCTCACCGCTGGCCGAATCCGTTGAGATCGCGATCGCGCCGGAAGTCGGCCCCGAGGTCGTCACGGGCTCGACCCGCATGAAGGGCGGCCTCGCCCAGAAGATGATCCTGACGGCGCTCTCGACCGCCGTGATGGTCCGCATGGGCCGCGTGCGCGGTCACCACATGACCCACGTCTCACCGGTCTCGAGCAAGCTGCGGGAGCGCGCCGCCCGGATCCTCTGCGAGCTCGGGGGCATCGACGACGCGCAGGCCCGGGAGCTGCTGCGGCGCACGGGCGGCGGGGTCGAGCAGGCCCTGGCGCTGCTCGAAAGCGAGCGCTCGGCCTAACGGGACTGGGCCGCGAGCTTCGCGGCGTGCTTCAGGTTCTTCGCCTCGGCGGCGAGGATCACTTCCTCGGCGATGTTGGTCGCGTGGTCGCCGACGCGCTCGAGATCCTTGGTGATGAAGATCAGGTCGATCTCCTGCTCGGTGTGCTCCGGCGTGACCGTCAGGCGCGAGATGGCGTCGCGGATGATGCGGCCCTCGAGCTCGTCGATCTTGTCGTCCGAGCCGAGCACCGCCCGCGCGAGATTTACGTCGAGCTCCCGAAAGGCGCGGATCGCGTTGTGGAGCGCCGTCCGGCTTCCCTCTTCGAGGGTCGTCAGCTCGTCGCCGAACTCGACGGGCGAATGCTGCGAGAGGCGCCGGGCGCAGCCGGCGATGTTGCGCGCGATGTCGCCGATCCGCTCCAGATCGGTCGCGATCGATTTGATCGCGATCACGTGGCGCAGATCCGAGGCGACCGGCGCGTCGAGCGCCAGGATCTGGAGCACCAGATCGTCGATCTCGATGTCGAGCTGGTCGATGGCGAGGTCGTCGTGCTTCACCTCGGCGGCCAGGGCGGGGCTGCGTTCCCGCACCGCCCGCAGGCTCTTGGCGAGGATCGCTTCGCAAAGCTCCGCCATCCGCACGGCGCAGGCGCGCAGTGAACCGAGGTCGCGGTCCACGCGGATGTGAATTCGGTCCGGCATCTCGTCCCCCCCCTCGACGTATCGACGCGAGCCGGCGAGAACGTAGGGGCCCCGGCCCGGATCGGAAAGTGAGACGATCCCGTTTCCGTTCGAAGGCGCGCTTACGCAAGGAGCTTCTTTTTCGTCATGAAACTGTCACCGTGGCTTCCGAGCGAACGCACACAGTGCGCGTAACTTCGCCCCGAATCGCCAGCGATCTGTAAAAGGAAACACTCGATGAAACCCGCCTTCCGCTGTCTCGTGACCCTGCTCGCCGTGCTTCCGTTCAGCCAGCTCGCCGTCACGGCCCACGCCCGGGACCAGATCCACATCGTGGGCTCCTCGACCGTCTTCCCCTTCGCAA
>JANNQH010000179.1:0-1692 GCA_031400655.1 Deltaproteobacteria bacterium
CGTTTGACGCTCTTCGGCGACGTTCAGGAGCCAGAAGAGCAGCATGAAGGCGCGCGCCGCCTCGTGCAGATCGCCGACCGACATGCGGCGCAGCCGGGTCACGAGCTTTTTCTCGTCGGCCGATGCGTAGCGAGCACGCAGCCGCGCCGCGAGCTCACGGATCTCGGCGATCCAACGAGCGTGGACCGCACCATCCTGCTCGCTGATGACCTGGCGATGGGCGCCGAGCAGGAAGTCCTTGACTTCCTCGTGGACACGATCCTTTTCCGTCTTGCGCCTCATCGCGGCGCCGATGATAGACTGCAACGTGTTTGGCGCCCACGCGCACGCACGTATTCTCTCGAGAAGAAGAGACGCCGGGGACCGACATGAGCGACCAACCGATCAAGAGCCTCGGCCTGTCCCCTGCGCTCCACCGATACCTCGTCGACCACGGGACAGCGCCCGACGCCATCCTCTCCGAGCTGATAAAGGTCACCCGCGATCGGATCGGCGGGCTCGCGATGATGCAGATTCCGCCGGAGGAGGGCGCGCTGTTGACCCTCCTCGCGCGCTTGATCGGCGCCCGGCGCGCGATCGAGATCGGGACCTTCACGGGCTATTCCGCGATCTGCATCGCCCGGGGACTCGCCGAGGGCGGCAAGCTTCTCTGCTGTGACGTGAGCCGGGAATGGACCGACATCGGGCGGCCCTTCTGGAAGCGCGCGGGCGTCGAGGAAACAATCGAGCTCCGCCTCGCCCCGGCCCTCGAGACCCTTTCGACGCTGCCGGCCGATCGTTCCTGGGACATGGCCTTCATCGACGCCGTCAAGACCGAGTACTGGAGCTATCTCGAGAAGCTTTTCGGCCTGCTGCGGCCCGGCGGACTCGTCGTCGTCGACAACGTGCTCTGGTCGGGGTCCGTCATCGACGAGGCGAACCAGACGCCGGAGACCCGGGCGATCCGCGCCTTCAACGATCGCATTGCTTCGGACGAGCGTTTCGATCGGGTGATGATCGGGGTGGGCGACGGACTGACGCTGCTGCGGGTGCGTTAGGTCGAGGTCAGTCGGCAAGACCTGCCAGCACCGCCTCGAAATCTGCCGGCGGCGAGACGTCCGCTGCCACCTCATCGACGACGAGCCGCTTCGCATGCAGCATCGGCCGCGGCGCGCTGACCGCCGGGACGTCGCCCGTCGCGTCGGCGCGCGCGGCGTCCGTCGGCGCGGCGCCCCCGTACTCGCGATCCCCGACGACCGGGAACCCGAGGTGCGCCATCGAGGCGCGGATCTGGTGAAGAAATCCGGTCTCGAGCTTGACCTCTACGAGAGTCGCGTTCGCGAAGACGCGAACCGGGGTCACGTGCATGCGACAACGTCTTCCCGAGGAGACGACTTCGACGCGGGCTGGATGATGTCGCGTGACGGCCAGCGTCAGCTCGACGGGTCGCGACCTTTCGAATCGCCCCGCCACGAGGGCGAGATAACGCTTTTCGACGCGGTGCTCGCTGAAGGCGCCGCGCAGCCGCCGCCAAACATCCTCGTCGTAGGCGAAAAGCAGGGCGCCCGTCGTATCGACATCGAGACGGTGGACGACACCGGAACGCAGTCCCCCTTCGCCGACGCCGACGATCTCGGGATGCCTCGCGGCAACGGCATTCAGGACCGTGTCCTGTTGGTCGGGGCGCAGCGGGTGGACGCCTCGCCCGGCCGG
>JANNQH010000180.1:0-4147 GCA_031400655.1 Deltaproteobacteria bacterium
GACTACTTCGCCGACACATTCCATCCCGAGCGTGTAGGGCAGCGCCGGATCGATGGTGAGGTAGCGGCCGTGACAGCCGTCGACCTCGTTGTAGTTGAGCACACTCGCCGTGGTCCGGACCAGGATCTCGCCCGGAGCCGGAATCGGCTCCGGGACGTCGGTTAATTCGAGAGCCGTCGTCGGACGCCCGTGCCTCGTGACTTGCCAAGCACGCATGCTGCAGACCTCCAATTGATGTCGCCGCCGAAATCATCGAACCCGGTCTCGGCAATCGCCGCCGCGATCAGTCCGTCTCGTCGCAGCTGCAGCATGTCGGAGATTCGTTGACGAGCTTGCGAAGTCGGCGACGGTCCGACCCAACGCACACAGCCCGGCGCGGTTCACAGGTCCGGCAGAGATCGCCACCGTAGCACGCAGGGAGCAGCCCCAAAGAAGCGCCCCGTCCCGTTTTGGCGACCACGGAAAAGACGATGAGCCTCAGCTCATCCAGCATCCACGCCGTCCAGCGACGTGAAGAGAAAGGGCGTCAGCTTTGCAGAGCGAGTGCCACCCGAAAGGCGAGGACCGCGGTAGTGTCCGGTTCGGGAGGAGGACGCGACGTGAAGGCCCACGAAATCCGCCGTCGGCTCGACCATCCTGTGATCGACGCAGACGGGCATGTGCTCGAGTACCTGCCGGCGGTCATGCCCTTCCTGCGCGAGGGGCTCGGTCCGCGGCTCTTCGAGCGCTGGCAGTCGAAGAAGTCCCCGCTCGCGCGCATCATGGATGCCGACCCGGCGCGCCGACTCGCGACACGCGCACCGCAGAGCGCCTGGTGGGGGACTCCGGCGCGCAATACGCGTGATCTCGCGACCGCCGTCGCGCCCGCGCTGCTCCACGAGCGGCTCCCCGACCTCGGGATCGACTACGCGATCCTGTATCCGACGAAAGGCTTTGGCATCGCCGGGATCGACGAGGACGACCTGCGCCAGGGCGTCTGCGGCGCATTCAATGAGTTCTATGCCGCGACCTATGCTGGTTATGCCGATCGGTTGACGGTCGCCGGCGTCGTGCCGATGCACACGCCGCAGGAGGCGATCGCGGAGCTCGAGCACTGTGCGTCGCTCGGATTCAAGGTCGTCGCCTTCCCGGAAGGCGTGATGCGGCCGATTCCGGAGCCGGACGACGCGGCGAGCCCCTTCCTGATGCCCGGGCAGCGCGCCTGGTTCGACAGCTTCGGTCTGGACAGCAGCTACGACTACGATCCCGTCTGGCGGCGCGCCCATGAGCTCGGTTTCGCGGTGAATTTTCATGCCGGGCTCGGCCACGTGCCCCTTTCCTTCACCTCGATCTCGAACTACTCGTTCAACCACATCGGCGCCTTCGCGCAGCGCATGCACGTGCTGGTGAAGTCGCTCTATCTCGGGGGCGCCACGCGCCGGCTGCCCGACGTCGATTTCGGCGTGCTCGAGTGCGGTGTCGGCTGGGCCGCGATCCTGCTGCACGACCTCGTCGAGCACTGGGAGAAGCGCAATCTGCAGGCGCTCGAGGAGCTCGATCCCGCGCGCATCGACTGGCCGGAGCTCGAGCGCTTGATGCAGCGGCATGGCCGGGATCTGCTCGACCGCGCCGGCGAGAGCGATCTGCGGGCAGGGCTCGCGACGCTGCCCGCAACGGGCGAGGTCCCGTCGGACCGGGACGACTGGCGCCATCTGAAGGCCCGTGACGAGGAGGATCTCGTCTCGCTCTTCGCCCCGCGTTTCTACTTCGGCTGTGAGGCCGACGACAAGACGATCCCCTTCGCCTTTTCACGGGCCATTCCGGGAGGCGCCCGGCTTCGCCCGATCCTCTCTTCGGATCTCGGCCACTGGGACGCGGGGGACCTCGACGGCATCCTGCCCGCTGCCTGGAAGCTCGTCGAAGGCAAGCTGCTCGATGAGGAGCAGTTCTCCGAGCTCGTCTGGCGCAATCCGGCGAGCCTCTTCTTGCGCGCGAACGCGCGCTTCTTCGCGGGGACGGCGCTCGAGGGCACGGCCCTCTCATCCGGCGGAGCGTCGGCCTAGCTTCTCTCGACCTCGCGCTTCTCTACCCCGCGCCTGTCCGCACTCGAGGCTCCACCGTGCCCCAGTCTCCGAGCTCCGCGCGATGACCCCGACCGTCTTCGCAGCGATGCTCGCTGCCGCGCTGCTTCACGCCAGCTGGAACGCGTGGGTGAAGTCCCGACCGGATCCATACGGGGCGATGATCGCGCTGGCGATCGGGGCGGGCTGGCCCTGCGTAATCCTGCTCGCCTGGCAGGGACTGCCCGAGCACACGGCGTGGGGCTGGATCGCGCTCACCATCGCGCTCTCCGTGCCGGCCCAGGCGCTGCTCGGCGCCGCCTATCGCGAAGGCGATTTCGTGGTTGCGTACCCGGTCGTGCGCGGCATGAATCCGGTCGTGATCGCGCTCGGCTCGGTCGCGCTCTTCGGGGAGCGCCTTGCCCTGTCGAACGCGATCGGCGTCACCTGCGTTTCGGCGGGGATCGCGCTGCTCGGCTTTGCGGCCGTAAGGCGAGGCGGGAAGGTCAGTCCGAGAGGGCTCTCGTTTGCGGCCCTTGCGGCGCTCGTGACCGCCTTCGCATTGCTGGCGGACTCGGCGGGGGCGCGCGCGACGAACGATCCGCTCGCGTACGCGTCGGTCGTGACAATCGGCAACTCGATCGCTATGAGCGCCTATCAGATGCGGAGAATCGATCTGCCGCGCGTCCTCGTCGAGAACCGGTCGATCACGCTTTTTGCACCGCTGATCTCGACCGCCTCCTACCTGCTCACGATCTGGTCGATCGGAAAAGCGCCCGTGGCGCTCGTGATCTCCGTGCGCGAGACGAGCATGTTGTTCGCCGTGGCGATCGGCGTCGTGTTCCTGCGCGAGCGGGTCGGCGTCTGGCAGGGGCTCGCCGTGGCGGTCGTCTTCGTGGGGGTCTTGCTGCTTCGCAGCTGACCTCGGGAGTGAACCATGAATCAAATGGGAAGGGCTCGTCTGGCGATCGCGGTCGCTGCCTGCGTGTGTCTGGCCGGAGCGGCATGCGGTGACAGCGAATCCAGCACCGACGTCGAGACCAACGCGATGACCGCCCTTTTCAGTGCGACAGCCCACGGCAATGGCCTGACGGACGTCCGGGCGGAGCTGCGGATTCCGGGAGACGACATTCTGGACGATTACGTGAACCTGAATCGCGGGGACCGCCTGATCGCGAAGCGCACCTATCCCATTACGCTGGAGGAAAACGAGCGGATCTTGTTCGAGCACCATCTATTTGGAGACTCGACCTACGGCGTGGGCTTCCGGGATCACGAAAAGGATTCGTTGATCGAGATCGTTTTCGACCGAAGCGCGACGGATCATGTAAGCGCCAACGCTTCGTCGGTGACGCTTCCCACGCCTTTCGAGCTCGACTGGGTGGAGGATCCCGTGACGATGAACTCCGCGCCGGAATCCTTCTCGCGAAGCTCGGGCACTCCCTACTTCGTAGTCTGGGATCCCTTCGGCGCCCCGGACTTCGAGCCCGGCGATGCGCTCGGTTTCAGGGTCACGGGAAACTGCATCCAGACCTTCCAGGGGGTGATCGATTGGCAGGGCGGAGAGGACTCGCTTCAACTCACGGGCGTTCTCGACGATCGAGATCCCCCCGACGACGAAAAGAATTGCGGGCTTCGGGTGGAGTTCACGTTGCGCCGGGCGGGCACCGTCGACCCGGCCTTTGCGGACGGGAGCTTCGTGGGCAGACAGGTGCGGATCTTGAAACTCCAGTCGACGCCCTAGGAAGGCGCCCTGCAGGATCTAGCCTCGCCGGCGGATCACGAGGTTTCGGATCTCGGTCATGTCCTCGATCGCGAAGCGGATTCCCTCGCGTCCGAGACCGGAATCCTTGACGCCCCCGTACGGCATGTTGTCGACGCGGTAGCTGGGGACATCGCCGATGACCACGCCGCCGACCTCGAGGCGGTCCCAGGCGTTCAGCATCTTGAAGAGGTCGCGGGTGAAAATTCCGGCTTGCAGGCCAAACCTGGAATCGTTGACCTCGTCCAGCGCTCGATCGAAATCGCTGAACTTCGACAGCATCGCCACCGGGCCGAAAGCTTCCTCTCGGTAGAGTCTGGTGTTGCGGTCGACGCCTTCGAGCAGT
>JANNQH010000181.1:0-1601 GCA_031400655.1 Deltaproteobacteria bacterium
GGCGCGCGGCCTACCGCCCGCTGGTCTGGCTCGTCGCCGCTTGGATGGCGGCCCAGTCTGCGTTCGCCGAGGCGCCGGTCGCGAGCCATGCGACGCCCGTGCAAAGCCTCGACGAGCAGGTCCAGGAGATCAAATCCGACGTCCTGTCGATCGCGGCCGAGCTCGGCAATCTCGAGGAGAAGCTCCTCTATCCCTCCGACACCCAGCTCGCCGTCTTCGTCGCCCTCGCGAAGGGCGAGCCGCTCGAGATCGATTCGGCGCGCATCTCCCTCGACGGGCAGCTCGTCGCCCACCACATCTACAGCTTCAAGGAGCTCGAGGCGCTCGCGAAGGGCGGCGTCCAGCGCATCCACACCGCGAACGTGATGACCGGCGGCCATCAGCTCGAGGTCGCGATCGCGGGCCGCCGCGGGGGCAACAAGCCCTTCGACGTCGTCGAGCGTTTCGAGTTCAGCAAGGAAGTCGGGCCGAAGAAGCTCGCCGTCCGACTCACCGGGGGCACGAGCGATTCCGCCACGGTCACGATCGAGGACTGGTAGGCGATGTCGGCGCGACTTCTCGCCCGCCTCTTCGCCACCGCCGCGACGGCCCTTCCGCTCTCGGCGCTCGCGGAGGGCCCGACGCCGGATCCGTACTTCGGTGAAGCGCTCTTCCACGCCTATCAGGGCGATTTCTTCGGCGCCCTCGAGCGGCTCGACGCGGAGCTCGCTCAACACTACGGCGTCGACGAACGACCCCTCGACTCGCTCTATCCCCAGGTCGACGACGCGGAGTTCTCGGTCGGCGATTTCGAGCTCGAGTACCGCATGCACCTGCGAGCGGGGCGGGCGATTCGCGCAGTGCTCGAAGGGGACGTCGACGAGAAGGTGCGCAACGACGCTGCCTATCGGCTCGCGCGTATCTATTTCGAGAAGAGCCAGCCCGATACAGCGCTCAGCGTGCTCGACTCGATGCGCGGCGAGATTCCCGACGGGCTCGCCGACGAGATCGAGTTTCTGCGAGCGAACGTGCTGATGGCGCTCGAACGCCCGGACGAGGCTGCTCGTGTCCTGCGGGGAATCCAGGATTCGGATTCGCTCGAGGGATTCGCGGCCTACAACCTCGGGATCGCGCTCCTCGAAAGCGGCCAGCCCGTCGACGCCGCGCGCGAGCTCGACCGCGCGGGCCGTGTCGGCACGGGCGACCGCGACGTCAAGGCGATCCGCGACAAGGCGAACCTCGTGCTCGGCACGCTTCTCTTCGAGGGCGACCAGGTCGAGCGCGCACGCAGCACCCTCGAACGCGTCCGCCTCGAGGGCCCCTTCTCGAACCAGGCGCTGCTGCGCGCCGGCTGGGCCGAAGTCGACATCGAGCAGTTCCAGCGCGCGGTCGTCCCGTGGTCGGTCCTCGCGGAGCGAGATGGCACGGACGCCGCCGTCCAGGAAGCCAAACTCGCACTCCCATACGCGTACAGCCGTCTAAACGTCCACGGCCGCGCGGCCGTGCTCTACCAGCAGGCCGTCGATTCCTTCGAATCCGAGCTCGCGAAGCTCGACGCCTCGATCGCGAGCATCGCACGCGGAGATTTCCTGACGGCGCTCGAGCGGGAGGAGATCAAGCAG
>JANNQH010000182.1:0-1580 GCA_031400655.1 Deltaproteobacteria bacterium
GGCCGCGCGTTCGCCGTCGCGCACCCGCGCCGCGAGATGCTCGAGATGCCGCCGCCCGCGCTCCGTCACCGCGTCGGGAAAGCGCCCCCGCCGGTCCGCGCAGAGCGTCACGCTCTTGACCTCGACCCAGCATGTCGCGGATGAGGAAGTCGGCGGCGCTCCGCGGGTCGGTCGCGAGTCGGGCTGCGAGAGCCGGAAGTCGAAACGCGAGCCGTCGGGCGAGGTCACCTCGCGCTGGAGCGTTCGATAAGCGGCGAATGGCGTATAGGCCTTCGCCGCGAGCGCGGCGAAGGCGACGTCGTTGGCCCGCGCGGCGTGCAGGCCGACCCAGACGCGGCCGACGCGGATCATTTCGAGAGTGTGGCGGAGCTTTCGCTTCGGATTGTCGTGGGTCGAGCAGCGCACGGCGGCGCCGGGATCCTGGGTCCCGAGCATGCGGCCCGGATTCGGACAGTGCACCGTGATCTCGT
Organism: Deltaproteobacteria bacterium; assembly: GCA_031400655.1. Lineage (GTDB taxonomy): Bacteria > Myxococcota_A > UBA9160 > UBA9160 > UBA4427 > UBA4427. The sequence goes on from JANNQH010000182.1 coordinate 471, forward strand.
GGCCATCGGGCAGCATGACGTCCGCGAGAAAGCGCTTGTAGCGCCGCACCAGCCGGCCTTCGAGGCGCGCTTCGATGGGGACTCGAATCGGGCTCAGCGCTTCGGTCACGCTGCGCGCCACATGGCGGCCCCATGCGGATTGACGAGGCCGTGCGCGGAAGCGAAGGTCCGCGCATGGCGGAGCGACTCGAGCGATTGATCCTGGTGCGGCACGGGGAGACGGAGGGCCAGTCGAGCATTCGCTACTTCGGTGCGACGGACGTTCCGCTCTCGGATCTCGGTCGCGAGCAGGTCCGGCGCGCGCGGGAGCGGATCGCGGGCGAAGTCTTCGAGGTCGTCTTCGCGAGCTCGCTGTCGCGAGCCTCGGAGTCGGCGCGCATTCTCGCGCCAGACCACCCGATCCGCCTCGAAGCGGATTTCCGCGAGGTCGATTTCGGCCGTTGGGAGGGGCTCACGCGGGAGGAGATCGCGGTGTGCGATCCCGAGCTCTTCGAGGTCTGGCAGCGCAATCTCGCGCATTTCGACTATCCCGAAGGAGAGCGGCGGGCCGACTTCCGGGCGCGCATCGCCCGCGGTTTCGACCGCCTGCTCGAATCGGGGGCGTCGTCGGCCCTCGTCGTCGCCCACAAGGGCGTCGTGCGCACGCTGCACGAGCTGGTGAGCGGCGAGACGCTCGCCAGCTCCGAGCCCGAACTCGCTGGCGTCATCCATGTCTGGCGGGACAGTCTGGGCCAATGGCGGTGCGGGAAGCCCTGATGACCGGACTCGCGCCGCCCTTCACGCGGTCCGTTGCGCCGCCTTTGATGCTGCCTATCACATCACACCTTGTGCCAGCATCGCGTCGGCCACCTTGATGAAGCCCCCGCGGTTCGCGCCCCGCAGATAGTTCACGAACGAGCCGTCGCGGCCGAACTCGACGCAGCGTGCGTGGATGCTCTGCATGATCTCGAGCAGGCGCCGATCGACCTGCTCGCGCGACCATGACTCGCGCATCGAATTCTGGGTCTGTTCGAGCCCGCTCACCGCGACACCGCCTGCGTTGACCGCCTTGGCGGGTCCGAATAACAGCTGGCGTTCGAGGAAGATCTGGATTGCGGCGAGGCTCGAGGG
>JANNQH010000183.1:0-1741 GCA_031400655.1 Deltaproteobacteria bacterium
GCGGGGGAGCCGCATCCTGCGTTGTATGCGTGGGTCGAGACGTTCTGGAAGCCGCGCCAGCGCGAGTGGCGCTCGCCGATCGAGCGGGCGATCGAGCGCGGCGAGCTCGCCGCCTCGGCGCGCGAAGTCCCCCTCGTCGAGATGGTGGCTGGACCGCTGCTGCTCGCACAGCTCGCGACGCGCAGGCGTGTCACGCGGCGGGAAGTCGGGACGATCGCGTCGACCCTCGTGGCGGGCGTGCTCGCACGGCATCGAGCGACTCCCGAGCAGAGTCGCCGGAGGTCGAAGCGCACGACGTGAGCGCCCCTCTGAAATCGCCGAGGTCTCCGAGGGCTTCGAGGGTCACGCGCGCGCCACCACCCGCCGCACCGCCACTGGAATCCCGCTCATCCGCGGCATCGCGTTGATCGTCTCCCGCGCCGACGGCTCGAGACTGAGCAGCAGGTTCACCGCCACGCCCGCTTTCTCATAGGCCCCGCGGCGAGCCGGATTGCGCCCGAAGCCGTGCACGATCGAGACGACGCCGCGCCGGATCGTCGGATCGCCCTCGGCGAGCATCTCCACCGCGCCGTGCGCCGACTCGACTCGAACCATCTCGCCCTCGCCGATCCCCTCGTCCTGCATGTCGTCGGGATTCATGTAGACAGGATTGAACGGGATGCGCGCCTTGATCGAAGGCAGCGCGAGCCCCGCCGAGTTGAGCCCATCGCGCAGACGCCGGACGGCGAGGCGATAGGCGAAGCCCTGTGACACCGGCCTCGCCCGCGCCACGTCCGCGAGCTCCGCGGCCACGTCTTCGGGCAGGAGCGAGAAGCGGTGCGCACTCTTGGGATCCCCGGGCTCGACGAACACGTCCTCACGGTCGAGCACCACTCCGCGCTCGGCTCTCTTCAAGTCATCGAACGCGATCGGCGCGTGGCGCGCGGCGATCGCGAGCAGCTCGTCCGTCGTCGGCGCGATGCTCCCGTCGAGATCGACCCCGAAATGATTCAGCGTGACGCCGAGGCGCTGCGCGAGCTCCCAGAAATAAAGGTGGTCGTCGCAGACCTTCGCCCCGACCGGCGGCTTTGCGATGGCGGGCGTGTAGCGCGTGTACGGAATCGGCGAGAGAAGGTTCTCGTAGATGAAGAGCGGCAGGTCCGCTCGCTCGTAGTGGAGCGTCGGCGGCTGGATGTAATGCGATAGCTCGGCCGTCATGCTCATGAAGGGCTCGATCGAGACGAGCAGATCGAGGGACTCGAGCGCGCGCACGACCTTCTTCGTGTCGGGAATCGCCGAAGCAGGATTGCCGCCGTGGACGATCAGGGCGCGCACGCGTCCCTTCCCCGGCATCAGGATCTCGTCGGCGAGGATCCCGGTCGGCAACTCCCCGTCCATCCGGCCGAACTCGCCGACCCGGCTCTTGTAGCCCTTCTCCCACCAGCGCGGCGCCGGCATCACTTCAGCCTTGCGCGGCTGGCGCGCTGCGATCGCGCCGGGATGATCGAGTTTGTCGCCCTCGCGTAGAAGGCGACCGCAGACGACGTTGAGGCATTCGACGAGGTGCTCGGCGAGATTGCCATGGGCCGACATGTCGGGGCCGGTGGCGCTCGTCACGGCGCCGGTCCGCGACTGCTTCGCAAAGAGCTCGGCAACGGCAACGAGCTCTGCCGCCGTGACGCCCGCTCGCTCGGCGACGGCTCTCGGCGTGAAGCCCGCGACGGCACGGCGGAGCTTCTCGACATCGTCCGCATAGCGGTCG
>JANNQH010000184.1:0-3930 GCA_031400655.1 Deltaproteobacteria bacterium
CAGGATCTCTATACCCGCGTCCTCGACCGCCCCGAAGAATGGCTGCGCGTCGCGCAGGCCGAGCTGTCGAGCGTGCCCACTCCGCGCCGCGAGCTCGCGCTGCGGATCGCGATCGCCCGCCTGCTGCTCGACGACACACGCCGACCGCCGCAGGCGCACGCCCGAGAGGCCATCGTCCACTACGAGCGCGCATTCCAGCTCGATCCGAGCCACGCCGAGGCCGCCGAGGTCCTCGTCCGTCATTTCGAACACACACAGAATCCACAGGACGCGGCCCGCATTCTCGAGGCCCACCTCGCATGTCTCGACGAGGCGCGCGCCGCCGAGCGCGACGAGCTGCGCTTGCGACTCGCACGGGTCGTCGGGCAGGAGCTGTCCGACGACGCTCGAGCTCGCCAGTTGCTCGAGGTGGTCCGCGCGTCGCGGGGGGCTGTGCCCGAGGTCGCAGAACCGCTCGCCGAGATCCTCGCGCGAGGAAGCAGTCCCGAAACCGACCGGGAGCTCGTCGCACTCTGCCGTGAAGCCATCGAGCGGCTCGCGAGCGAGCGCGAACGGCTGCCCTGGCGAGTGCGCCTCGGCGACGTGTCGGCGCGCATCGGCGACCTCGACGAGGCGGCCCAGAGCTACCGAACGGCTCTGCTCGAGGCCCCCGGCGATCCCGTCGTCGAGGACGCCCTCGCACGCATCTACGAAAAGCAGGGAGAACGCGAGCCCCTGATCGAGCTGCTCGAAGCCCGACTCGCCTTCGCCTCCGCGGAAGCCGAGCTCGCGCTGCGCCTGCGCGTGGCGCGCCTCTATCTCGGCGACGCCCATGAAGCGCCCCTCGCCCTCGCACACCTCGAACGAATTCTCGAACGCGTCCCCCACCACCGCGAGGCCCTCGACCTTGCGCTCACCCTCTCGCAACACGTCGACGATCCCGCGCGCACGCGAGCGCTGCTCGACCGCGCCCTCGCCCTGCCCCTTGCGAACGAAGTCCGCGCGGCCTGCCTCGAGCGGCGGGGCCTGCTCGTCGACGAGCAACCCGACGCGGCCGAGCGCGCGATCGAGGATCTGCGCCAGGCCCTCGCCCTCGATCCGACACGGACAGATGCACGCCGCCCGCTGCGTGCCCGACTCGTCGCTCTCGAGCGTTGGCCGGCGGCCCTTGAGTCCCTCTCCGCCGAGGCCGAATACGTCAGCGGAGAAGAGCGCTGCGCCCTGCTCGAGGAGGGCGTCGCCCTCGCCGGATCGAAGCTCGGTCCCGACGCCGGGCTTCCGTGGCTCGCCCGCCTGCGCGCCGAACGCCCCGAAGATCCCGCACTCTGGGCACGTCTGGCTGCCATGCATCGGCAGGCCGGCCGATTCGAAGCCGCCCTGCGCGCTCTCGACGAAGAGCTCGGCCTGCACACCGATCCCGCGGCACAGCTCGCGGTGCAGCTCGAACGCGCAGAGCTCCTCGAGCAGACGCTTCACGCGCCCGGCCGGGCCGTCCTCGCCTATCAAGCAGCGCTCGCACCGGCGCTCGCACCAGACCGCGCCCGCATCCTGCCCGAGCTCGACCGGTTGCTCGCCTCCCTCGGCCGCCCGCTCGAGCGAGCCGCAATCCTCGAGCAGCGCGTGGCGCCGCTATCGGGGCGCGCCGGAATCGAGCTGCGGCGACAGCTGGCCGAGCTCTACTGCTCTGCCCTCGCGAAGCCCGAGAGCGCCCTCGCCCATCTGCGCGCCAACGTGGCTGCAACCGCCGATACGCCCCACGAAGAGCTCCATCATCTCGGCGTGCTCGCCGTCGCACTGCGCGCGAGCGGGCGAGAGGAAGAATGGGCCGCCGTCGCCGAACGTGAGCTGCTCCTGATCGAGGCCCGCCCCGAGCTTCGCGACCACACGCCCCTCGACTATCAGCGCTTCTTGCGCGAAGAGATCGGCCGCGTCCTCGACCGGGTGCTCGGCGATCCCGAGAGCGCGTTGACCCGAATCCGCGAGCTGTGTGACGACGAGCGCTTCGCCCGCGACGGGGTGCCGGTGCGGATCCAGGAGCGACTACACGACCTGCTCCGGCGCACGGGCCAGAGCGGCGAGCTGGTCGCGCGGCTCGCGAACTTCCTCGCCGAGGGCAACGGGACCGCCCGCGACTGGCTCGAGCTCGCGATGCTGCGGGAAGAGGAGCAATCGGATTGGGAAGCGGCCCGCATCGCCTATCGCGCAGCGGAGCGCGACCCGGAGCTTGCGCCCGAGGCCATCCGCGGGCGCCGGCGCTGTGCCGAGCGGCTGCGAGACGATACGGCGCTGGCGGAAGCCCTGCGCGACGAGCTGGCCCTCGGCACGGCCCTTTCGCGCCAGGATCGACAGGCCCTCGCGCGCCAGCTCGGCGAGGTGTCATGGCAGCGGCTCGCATCGGCCGACGATGCGTGCTTCGCCTATCAGACTGCCCTCGAGCTCGATCCGAGGGACCGCGTGGCCCTGGCCGCCCTCATCACGGTGAAGGAGTCCCAGGGCGAACCTCGCGAGACGATCGCCCTGTACCGCCGCGAGCTCGCGCTGGCGAGCGATGGCGAAGCAGCGCGCGGGCGACGCGCGACGATCCTGCTTCGGCTGGCGACGCTTCACGCGGCCACAGCCGACGGAGTACCCGACGCAATCGCCGCCTATCAGGAGGCCGCCGGACTCGGGCGCTTGTCCGCCCAGGACGAGCGCGCCCTCGCCCTGCTCCACGAGCAGGCCGGCGAGAGCGACGCCTTCGCGGAGACCTTCGGACGCTGGTGTGATCGGGACGATTCGACAGCGGAGGTGGCGGACCACCTCCGACTCGCCACGATGCTCGCCGAGGCGGACGAGTCGGCGGCGGCCCTCGCGCGGGCCGAACGCGCGGTCGCCGTCGCCCCCGAGCACGCCGGGGCCTGGGCCCTGCTCGGGCGACTCCAGCGCGAGTGCGGCGAGCCCTCGAACGCAATCGCCTGCTACGAACGCGCGGCATCCCATGCGCTCCCGATTGAGGCGTCGCGACACTGTCTCGAGGCGGCGCTCGTCGCAGAGCCCCTCGACCTCGAACGCGCCCACGCACTGCTGCTGCGAGCGGTGCGGAGCGATGCGAGCTCCTTCGCGGCCCACGCTGCCATGACACGCATCGCGAGTCGGCTCGAACAATCCGCGGACACGCTGCGACACGCCGAACGGGCACTCGAGCTCGCAACCGGCCGCAGCGAGCCCCGCGAAACCTGCCTCGAGCTCGCCCTCCTGGGTGGCCGGGCGGCCACCACCCTGGCGGAGCCGGGTGCCCGAATCCGCCTCTACCAGGCCGCTCTCGAGCTCGATCTTGACCTTATCGAGGCCCTCGACAATCTCGCCGACGCCCATTTCACGCTGGGTGATCTGCCGCCGGCGAAGTCGCTGCTCGAGCGCCGGTTCGCACTGGACGCCGGTGGCCCTGCGCGCGCGCGCCAGCACTGGATGCTCGGATCGGCCCTCGAAGCCGAGGGGGAGCTCGCACTCGCGACAGCGCAGTACCGGGAAGCCCTGATTCTGGATCCTGGCCTCGACGCGGCCCACGAAAGCCTCGTGCGCCTCGAAGAGCGCGCCGGGCGACCCGGAGAGGCCCTCGTCGCCCTCGAAACCTGGGCCCGGGCCTCCCGCGATTCGGGTCTGCGCGCCCGCGCGAGCCTGCGGGCCGCCGAGCACGCACTGGCCGCCGGGGACACCCCGCGCGCCCGTCAGCAACTCGAGCTCGCCACCCGGGAAGACGCCGAGCTCGCCGAAGCCTGGGTTCTGTTATGCGAAATCGCAGCCGGATCCGCCAGCGAGCTCGAGCTGCGCGCGCTCTGCGAGAGCGCCCTCGCGCAGGTGGCTCCGGGCAGCCATTCCGCACGCATCGCCCTGCGTCTGGCGCGTCTGGCCGAGCTGTCCGGGGATCGCAGCGCCGCAGTCACGCGCTACGGCGAAGCCTGGCGCTGGGAT
>JANNQH010000185.1:0-2436 GCA_031400655.1 Deltaproteobacteria bacterium
CTGTACGCGCAGCCCAAACTCTACGCCAACGGCGTGATGATCGTGGGCGACTCGGCCAGCATGCTCAACATCATGAAGCTCGCGGGCATCCACATGGCGATCAAGTCGGGCATGCTCGCGGCGGAGACGCTGGTCGATGCCCTCAAGCAGCGCGACTTCAGCACGAAGACCCTCGGCGACTACGCCGAGCGCTTCAAGCAGAGCTGGGCTTATCAAGAGCATCTCGAAGGCCGGAACTTCACGGGCTCGAACGAGATCGCGCCGCTCTTCGGCATGGCGATCAACATCCCGCTGATGTTGATCACGAAGGGTCGCGGGCTCATCCCGTTCATCAAGACGCATCCGTCGCATGCCTCGATGAAGAAGATCTGGGAGCTCCCGAAGGAGCTGCGCGAGCGGCCGCCCTTCGTGCCCGACGGCGTGCTGACCTTCTCGAAGGAGCACCTCGTCGGCTTCTCGGGCACCCAGCACGAATCCGACCAGCAGCCCCATCTCAAGGTCGCCGACACGAACGTCTGCGCCACGATCTGCCGCACCGACTACGGCAATCCGTGCGAGAAATTCTGTCCGGCGGCGGTCTACGAGATGATCGACGTCCCGGGCAAGCCCGGGGCGAAGGAGCTCTTCATCCACCACGAGAATTGCGTCCACTGCAAGACCTGCGACATCGCCGACCCGTACCAGATCATCACCTGGACGACGCCCCAGGGCGGCGAAGGGCCTGATTACACGCGGATGTGAGCAAGCGGATGATCCGCTCCCTCGTGATTCGCGCAGGCGTGCGCCGCTGCTCGCCTGCGCGATGAGGGCTTCCACGCGGAGGCATCGTGGCTGAGCTGAGAAACGCGTGAGCCAGCCCCCCAATCCCAGTTTGTCGGCCGTCGAACCTGTGTCGCCCGCCTACGCACGTTATGTGCTCTGCGTGCTCTTCCTGGTCGGTGTCTTCGCCCTCGTCGACCGCCAGATCTTCGGGATGCTGATCGAACCGATCAAACAGGAGTTCGAGGTCTCGGACACCTGGCTCGGGCTCGCGTCGGGCCTCTCCTTCGCGCTCTTCTATGCAGCTGCGGGTATCCCGATCGCCCGGCTCGCCGATCGCGGGAGCCGGCGCGGGATCCTCGCACTCGGCCTCGGCGTCTGGAGCGCCCTGACGCTCGTCTCGGGCCTCACCGTCAATTTCGCGCAGCTCGTGATCGCCAGACTCGCGATCGGGGTCGGCGAAGCCGCCGGCACCCCGACGGCCCATGCGCTGATCGCCGACTATTTTCCGCCCGAGCGACGCGCGCGGGCGCTCTCGGTCTACACCGCCGGCGCGAGCGCCGGTGTATTTCTCGCTTATCTGATCGGTGGCTGGATCCAGGAATTCTGGGGCTGGCGGGGCGTATTCCTTGCGCTCGGCGCGCCCGGCGTCGTCCTTGCGCTCATCGTTCGCTTCACAGTCCGTGAGCCGCATCGGGGACGCTTCGAATCCAAGCCCGCAACGCCGCTCTCGACGGGCGAGGCGCTCTCCCGGCTCCTCGGACAACCCGCCTATCGCTTCGTGCTGATGTCCTTCGCGCTGCATTCCCTCGCCCACAGCGCCGCTGCGATGTGGTACCCGGCCTATCTCGCTCGCGTCCACGGCATGGCACCGCGGGAGATCGGCATCCTCCTCGCCCTCGGCAGCGCTGCGTTCATGGCCTTCGGCGTGCTTGCGGGCGGGATCGTGACCGACCGCCTGGCGGCGTCCGATCGGCGCTGGCTGCTGCGCCTTCCCGGCTTCGCGAGCCTGGCCTACGCACCGCTCTCGATCCTCTTCCTCTTCGCACCGAACCGCGAGCTCGCCCTCCTGGGCCTCGCGTCTTCCGCCTTCCTCCTGGGCATCGCCATTCCGGGCATGCACTCCGCGGTCCAGGAGCTGGCCGAACCGACGACGCGCGCGACGGCGGCGGCGGTGAACCTGCTGACCCTCACGCTGGTCGGCTCGGGACTCGGTCCGACCCTCGTCGGAGTCCTGAATGACCTGCTCGCAGCACGTCTTGGCAGCGATGCGGTGCGCTGGTCGCTGGCGCTTGCGGCGATCGTGTGCGCGGGGAGCGGGACCCAGGCGCTGCTCGGGGCGCGCCATCTCGGGAATGCCGGGCACTTGATTGCGCCTCTCCGGTCGGTTCGCTGATCCGACCCGACGTGCCCGGGAAGTGCCCGACCGACCTCCCCGAGGCCCTTCCGAGCGAGCATTGCTTCCACTACACCTCTCGCAGACGGATCTCGACGAGACTCCGCTCGTTCTCTTCCATCCCAGCGCACTCGAGGAATCCGATGCACCGACGACTCACGCAGCACCCGACGTCCCGCCCGAATCGAGCGGCGTCGAGCCTGCTCGCTGCCCTGACGCTGACGACGGCCCTCGCGCTTGCGTGCGAGGGGCAGGATACGGCGCCGCCCGATGCCAGTCCC
>JANNQH010000186.1:0-2214 GCA_031400655.1 Deltaproteobacteria bacterium
CCGCGGCCTCACCCGCGCTGTCGGCCCGCGATGCGAGAAAAGCGCGAGTTGCGTGAAGGGGTTCGCACAGCGCGGCCCACGCAGGGAGCCGCTTCCCGCCGGCCGGGATCGGTCTAGACTGCGGGGGCGCGCGCCGACCCCGCAACCCGAAAGGACCACCATGGCCGATTCATCTGCGTATGTGCCCCCGAAAGTCTGGAGCTGGGATGCCGAGAGCGGCGGGCGATTCGCCAAGATCAATCGCCCGATCGCGGGGGCGACCCATGAGAAGGTCCTGCCGGTCGGTCGCCATCCGTTGCAGCTCCATTCGCTTGCGACGCCGAACGGGGTGAAGGTGACGATCCTGCTCGAGGAGCTGCTGGCGATCGGGAAGCAGGGCGCGGAGTACGATGCCTACCTCATCAACATCGGGGACGGCGATCAGTTCGGAAGCGGCTTCGTCGCGATCAATCCCAACTCGAAGATTCCGGCGCTGCTCGACCGCAGCACGACGCCGCCGACCCGCGTGTTCGAATCGGGTGCGATCCTCGTCTACCTGGCGGAGAAGTTCGACGCCTTCCTCCCGAAGGAGCCGAGCGCGCGGGCGGAGTGCCTGTCGTGGGTCTTCTGGCAGATGGCATGCACACCCTATCTGGGCGGCGGCTTCGGCCACTTCTACGCCTACGCTCCGGAGAAGCTCGAGTACCCGATCAATCGCTATGCGATGGAGGTGAAGCGCCAGCTCGACGTGCTCGACCGCGACCTGGCCGAGCGGCGGTTCATCGCGGGCGACGCGTACACGATCGCCGACATGGCGATCTTCCCGTGGTACGGCGGGCTCGTGCAGGGCCAGCTCTACGAATCGGCAGAGTTCCTCGACGTGAAGTCATACAAGAACGTCGTGCGCTGGACCGACGAGATCCAGGCGCGGCCTGCCGTGAAGCGGGGCCAGCGAGTCAACCGGGCGTGGGGGCCGGAAGCGGAGCGCGTGCCGGAGCGACACGACGCGAGCGATTTCAAGTAGGGAAGGGCTTCAGACGACGCTCCGGTGGCGGCTCGGGCGGAAATCGACGCCGGCCGCAGCGTCGTAGTAGCGGACGGCCGCGCTGCGCGGCGGGACGAGCGCATCGATGCGCTCGAAGTCCGCCGGCTCGAGCTGCACGTCAAGCGCGCCGAGGTTGTCCTCGGCCTGCTCGAAGGTGCGCGGGCCGATGATCGGCGCGGTGATACCGGGCTGCGCTCCGCACCACGCGAGGGCGAGCTGCGACACGGAGCAATCCTTCTCGCGCGCCATGTCGCGCAGCAGGTCGATCACGTCCCACGCGAGCGAAGTCGCCTGTCGGCCGAAGTTGTCCTTGCCGCCCTGCCATCGGCCCGCGGCCTCGGCGTCGTGGCGATCGTACTTGCCCGTGAGCAGTCCGCCGCAGAGGGGGCCCCACGGAATCACGGCCAGTCCGAAGGACTGCGCCGCCGGGATCACCTCGCGCTCCGCCGTGCGGTCGAGCAGGTTGAATGCGGGCTGCTCGCTCACGAAGCGGTTCAGCCCGAGCTCCTTCGCCACCCACAGCGACTCTACCATCCGCCAGCTCGGGAACATGCTGACCCCGACATAACGGACCTTGCCGGCGCGGATCAGGTCGTCGAGGGCGCGCAGCGTCTCGTCGATCGGGATGTCGGCGCTGCTGCGGTGGAGCTGGTAGAGGTCGATCCAATCGGTCTTCAACCGCTCGAGCGAGGCCTCGCAGGCCTCGATGACATGGCGACGACTTAGGCCGCGGGCGTTCGGGTCGTCGCCTTGCGGGAAGTGGAACTTGGTCGCAAGAACGATCTTTCGGCGCCGGCCGTCGCGGGCCAGGGCGCGGCCCACGATCCGCTCGGTCTCGTTGCCGCCGTAGGCGTCAGCCGTGTCCACGAAGTTGATCCCGCGCCCGAGCGCGAAGTCGATGATGCGACCGGACTCCGCCTCGTCGGTCTTCGCGCCAAACATCATCGTGCCGAGGCCGATCGGGCTGACGTGCACGCCGGTTCGGCCGAACGGTCGGAGCTTCATGGTTTCATTCCTCTCGGGATTCGGGTTCGGTCCCAGTATGGCCGCTCGCGGGAGCCCGCGCCGCGCTGCTCATGCGGCTCGCGGTCGGGCGTGGCATGCTCGTGACTCGGGAGCACGACATGACGGACGACTTCGAAATCCTACGGCCGGGTATGGCCATCCAGCTCGCGCACCGCCGCGACGCG
>JANNQH010000187.1:0-7604 GCA_031400655.1 Deltaproteobacteria bacterium
CGCAGCCGGTACTCGCCGCCGAATGAGCTGCCCACGAGCGATGTCGCCGACAAGCGGAACTGGCCATCGGGCTCCTTCAAGAAGAGCTGGGCGATGCCGCTGCCGGCGCGCTCTGCGACGAAGCGGCAGAACTCCTCGAGGCGCTCCGACAGGATCGCGGACCCGCGCAGCAGCCGCTGGACCTCCCGCACCGCGTCGTAGCGCGCAGCCTGGCTGCGCAGGGCCTCGTGCTCCTGCGCCCGGGCGATGATCTGGGCGTCGAGCCGCGCCAGCTGCTCCATGAAGCGCAGGTCGTCGTCGCTGAAGGCGTCGGGCCGGGTCGAGTGGTGGACGTTGAGGACCCCGAGCACCTTGCCGGCGTGGATCAGCGGCACGCAGAGCGCCGATTCGACGTCGACGCGCTCACGCATCAGGTCGTAGCTCTGGCGGTCCGCGCGGCCGCGCAGGTGGATCGGGCGGCCCTCGGCGGCGACCTTGCCAGAGATGCCCTGGCCTAGCGCCACACGGATCTTCGGCCAGAGCTCGGGCTCCACGCCGCGGGCGACCCGGATCCGGAGCGCGTGGGATTCGGGATCGAGGAGCATCAGACTGCCGGCCTCGGCCCCCGTCACGCCGACGGCGATCTCGAGCATGCGCTCGAAGAGCTCGTCGGTCTCGATCGTGAGCTCGACGGACTCGACGACTTCGTGGAGCGCCTGCAGCAGCTCGGCCTTGCGATCGCGGGGCGCGACGCCGTAGCCCCAGAGCAGCCGGGCGGTGAGTGGGGTGACGATCTGGGGAGCGGGCAGCGGGCGGGCGCGCACATGCGGCGCAGCGTCGCCCGTTGCATCGACGATCGCGTCGTACTCCTGCTCGCCGAAGAAGGCCGCGATGTCGTCGACCAGGATCGGAGCCACGTGATTCGAGAGCGCGGAGCCGAGACTTCGGGCCCGCTCGAGGGCGGCCGGAATATCGGCGTCGTAGATGCGCGGGACCTCGACGCCGGGATTGGCGAGCAGCAGTCGCAGCAGCCGCAGCGATTCGTCGCTCGCGCCCCAGATGCCGACTCGCCGCCGCATCACCCGCCTCCGTCCCCGCCCCCGACCAGGGCTTCGAGGCGGAGCGAGAGCACGAGCGAGCGGGTCTGCCCCGTCTCGTCACCGAGCACGAGCGGAAGTCGCAGCGAGCCCGCGGCGTCGACCGCAGCGTGTCCCACGGAGACGATCCGCAGCGCTCGACCGAGCCCCGCGTCGGGCTTGTCGAGCTCCTGCTGGACGGCGTTCCAGTCGGGCTGCGTCGTGTGATCGAGGCTGCGACCGAAATCGAGGTCCGCGTCCGCATCGCGGCCGTTCGAATCGGCCTCGGCGAGGATGCCGGCTTCGAGGATCTCGTGGGCCCGGGGCGCGGGCGCTGCCGCCTTCTGCATCGCCGGCGGCGTCACGGTGGACGTCGCGGTGGACGTCGCGAAGGGCGCGCTCGCGCGGCTCGGCTGTGCCGGGCCGCGGCGCAGGCGCACGACGTGCTTCGAGATCGTGGTGAGGGTCGGGAGCACGCCGTGGCCCGTTGTCGCGATCGTCTCGAAGACGGCGGCTTCCCGCAGCCCGATCTGGCGGTGGAGCGCTTCGATCGCGAAGGGATCGGCGACGTCGCGCTTGTTGTACTGGAGCACGATCGGAAATGCCTCGAGCCGCTGTCCGTAGTCTGCGAGCGAGCTCTTCAGCTCGTCGATCGCGGCGCTATTCGCGTTGATCCGGCCTGGCGAGCAGTCGAGCACGAGCACGACGCCGTCGACCTGGTCGAGCAGCTGCTTGCGCGTCATCGCCTGGTCCTCGGCGCCGGGGACGGCGACCAGCTCGATCTGCATCGCCTTGCCGCCGAGCTCGCCGAGGGAGATCAAGAGGGACTCGGAGAAGATCGTCGGATCGAGGCGAGAGGGCGTGCGCACGAGCTCGCCACGGGATTCCGGGCGAAGCCGCGCGTGGATGGTGCGCAGGGTCGTCGACTTGCCCGAGCCCTCGATGCCCCAGAGCACGATGCGGGCTTGTGCGTCTCCCATCAGACCTTTCCCTTCTTCGTGAGGATCCGGCGGGCATGCGAGCTGATGTTGCTCGGCACGTCCTTGCTCTTCATCAGATGCCGCAGGTCCTTCTCCTGGAGGTAGTTCAGGAACTTGATGGCCTGGGGCTGCGGCGTCTTGGGATTCGAGGCGAGGGCCATCTTGATCTGATAGTTCTTGGTCCACTCGCGATTGTTCGCGATCACCCGGAGCAGGTCGTCGCTGATCGCGCGGCTCTGGGCGAAGGCGACCACCTCGGTCTCGGTGAGCTTGGGGCTCGCGAGGACCGAGGCCGAGACGATGCGATTGCGATCCTTGGCCAACAGGGCACGCGCTTCTTTCCCGCCCACGCGGGCGAGCTTGATCTTCTGCATGACCGACATCTTCTGCACCGCCGCGAACAGGCTGCTCTCGAGGGCGTCGTCGTCGATCTCACCGCTCTCGGCCGCGAGCAGCCTCGCGATCTCGCCCATGTCTTCGCCGAGCATCTCGAGCACGGCCGCCTCGGCCTCGGCTTCGCTGACGATGTCTTCCTCGCGTGCCGCTTCGCGGTCCTCGAGACCCAGAAAGGAGAGGATCCGCTCGATCACAGAGCGGCCCGTGAGCGGGTTCGCGCCAAGGGCGTCGACGATCTCTTCGTGACGCATCATGCGTTCCTGGTTCTGGCTGATGATATCCACGACCCGGGAGTGGGGCAGGGTCGCGAGCCAGGCGATCGTCGCGTCGTCGGCCGCCGGATTGAGGGCGATCGCTTCGCAGTGGGCCTCGTGGCCCTTGTGGATCTGGGCCATCAGGGAGAGCAGGGCGGGATGGGCGGGGCCGCGCAGCACGCTGGCGAGCACCGGCTCGGGCATCTGCTCGAGGCTCCTGCGGGCCGTGTCCTTGACCTCGGCGTCGGGATCGTTGGCGAGCACGAGCAGCACGGTGGCGAGCTCGAGGGGCTCGAGCGGCAGAGCTCCGCGCGCCGCCATCCGCCGCACTTCGATCGGGGCGTCCCGGCGCGCGTACTTCTCCGCCTGGGGCGAGAGCCTGAGGCGGACCTTCTGGGAGCTCGGGGCGGATTCGGACACTTCAGACATTTCAGACAAGAGAGGGGCCCTTTCTGGGCGAGTCGCTCGGGTCTCGCGGCGGTCGGCTGCGGGCTTCCGGGCGCTCCCGCCCGCTGGTGTGCGAGTGGGGCACCCGAAATCCAGGCGAGCGAACAGAACATGGGCGTTTCCGCCCTCTCTGCCGGCTCGCGTACCCGGCTGGATCGGCCGTGCCCGAACCCGACTTGATGCTGCTCGGGCCCTCGGCCGTGCCCGGTCGGAGCCCGCCCGGGACTCCTGCGGACAAGAGCGGATCAGGAGCGCTCGTGGCGGTTCTTCTCGAACAACAGGCGGAGGCCGTCGAGGGTGAGAAAGGGGGCGACGTGGTCGATCGTCGTGCACTCCGCGGCGATCAGCCGGGCGAGGCCGCCGGTCGCAACGACCCGGGCGTCGGCGCCGAGCTCACCCTTGATTCGCGTGTTCATCGAATCGACGAGGCCCGCGTAGCCGTAGAGCAGGCCCGACTGGAGGGCCCCGGTCGTGGTCCGGCCGATCACGGATTTGGGCTTGGCGATCTCCACCCGGTGGAGCTTGGACGCCCGCTCGAAGAGCGCCTCCATGGAGATCTGGATTCCCGGGCAGATGACGCCGCCGAGGTACTCGCCCCGTCCAGAGATACAGTCGAAGGTCGTGGCCGTCCCGAAGTCGACCGCGATCGCGGGTCCGCCAAACAGCTCGAAGGTCGCCACGGCGTTCACGATCCGATCGGCGCCGACCTCGTGCGGATTCTCGTAGCGGACGGGCATCCCGGTCCGGATCCCCGGGCCCACGATTTGTGGCGCCTGCCCGAAGAGCTTCGCGCAGACCCGCTCCCAGGTCGCCACGACCGGCGGCACCACGCTCGACAGGATCGCGTGCGTCACGTCCCGCGGCTGCCGGCCCTCGCTCGCGAAGAGCGTCGAGAGCGAGATCATGACCTCGTCGGAGGTCTGGGCGCGTTGCGTCGAGAGCCGCCAGTGGTGGGCGAGGGTCGCCTGCGAGCCGGTGTAGTCGAATACGCCGAGCGTGACGTTCGTGTTGCCGACGTCGATGACGAGCAGGACCGGATCGCTCACGTGCTTGTTCCCCATGGCTGGCCGGACCCGGCCAGGACGCGTCGCCGCGCGACAGTCGGGC
This sequence comes from Deltaproteobacteria bacterium, assembly GCA_031400655.1. Classification (GTDB taxonomy): domain Bacteria; phylum Myxococcota_A; class UBA9160; order UBA9160; family UBA4427; genus UBA4427. The sequence continues at coordinate 4,240 of JANNQH010000187.1, forward strand.
GCCGGATCATCGCCCGTCTCGGTCGGGCTTCGCCAGCGTGACGTCCCCGGCCATGACCCGGATGATTTCGCCCGCCCTGTCGCCCGCCTCGAGCTCGATTTCGAGGGCCCCGTTCGCCGCGATGCCCCGGGCCCGGCCTTCGATGCGGCGGCCGCCGAGGTCGTCGACGGCGACCGCCGAGCCCGCCATCCGAAAATAGGCCTCGAAGCGCGGGCGGAGCGGCTCGAAGCCACCCCGGGCATGCTCGTCGAGCACCTGCTCGAGGGCTTCGAAGAGCTGGCGGGCGAAGGCGGCTCTCTCGACCGGCCGGCCGAGCTCGCTCGAGAGGCTCGTCGCGAGCGAGCGGAACTGCTCGGGAAAAGTCTCCCGATCGACGTTCAGGTTGATGCCGATGCCGAGTACGGCGAAGGCGATGCGGGTGCCCTCGGCGCTGCTCTCCATCAGAATGCCGGAGGTCTTCCGCCCGTGGATCAAGACGTCGTTGGGCCACTTGATGGCGACGGCCTGCGGATCTCGCAGAAAGCGCGCCACCGTGTCGGCCACGGCGACGGCAGCCCCGAGGATCAAGGTCGGCGCGTCGGCGATCGAGCAGGTCGGGCGCAGCACGATCGAGGTGTAGAGGTTGCTATGCGGCGGGGAGTAGAACGAGCGGCCGAGCCGGCCGCGGCCCGCGGATTGTTCTTCGGCGACGATGGTGGTTCCGGCGGGCGCACCGGCGCGGCCCCGGTCGAAGGCCACGCGGTTGGTCGAATCCGTCGTCTCGAGGTGCTCGTAGGCGCGGGCGAGCCAGCGGGTGGTGAGGCCCGGGATGACCTCCTCGGCGTACAGGCGATCCGGCGACTCGAGCAGGCGATAGCCACCGCCGGGCTCGCCTTCGATGCCGTAGCCCCGCTTGCGGAGCGCCCCGACGTGCTTCCAGACCTGCGCGCGGGAGACGCCGAGGCGCTCGGAGAGCGCTTCGCCGGAGATCGGCTCGCCGGGCTTTTCGCGCAGGGCCGACAGAACGGCGATGGCACCGGCCGCGGCCCCGCTCATGCGCCGCCCGCCCGGCCGTCTTGTGAGCCACCGCCGACGGGCAATAGATCGATCTCGAGGGCGACGTCCGCGACGTGGACCGAGTGGGTCAGCGCGCCCATCGAGATGCGGGCGACGCCGGTCTCGGCGTAGGCGCGAAGGTTGCCAGCGTGGATGCCGCCGGAGGCTTCGAGCAGGACCTTTGGCGCGTGGCGCGCCACGATGCGGCGGATCGTGTCGGGGTCGAGATTGTCGAGCAGCAGGAACTGGCAGCCGAGTTCGACCGCACGATCGGCCATCGCTTCGGATTCGACCTCGACCTGCACCGCCATGCCCGCCGGTGTCCCGGCGAGGGCGCGGCGCACGGCGACCTCGAGGCCGCCGGCGGCGGCGATGTGGTTGTCCTTGACGAGCACGGCGTCGTAGAGGCCGTGGCGATGATTGACGCCGCCCCCGACGGCGACGGCGTACTTCTCGAGCCCACGCCAGCCTGGGGTCGTTTTGCGGGTGTCGACGAGGGCCGAGGGCAGTCCGGCGATCGAGTCGACGAGTCGGCGCGTCTGGCTGGCAACGCCGCAGAGGCGACCCAGGAAATTGAGGGCGGTTCGCTCGGCCGTGAGGATCGACGCATAACGTCCTCGTACACGCATCAGGACGTCGCCGGGGCCGAGGCTGCCCCCGTCCTTGACTTGCGAGCTGATCTCGACCGCGAGCCCGGGATCCACCTGGTGGAACACGGCGGTCGCGATCGCGAGGCCGCAGACGACGAGCGGCGCGCGGGCCTCGATGCGCCCACAGCCTTCGCGTTCCGCATCGATCACGATCCGGCTCGTCAGGTCACCTTCACCGATGTCCTCCGCGAGCGCGAGATCGAGTAGATCCTGCCATTCCGCCTGCGGCGGCGCGCCGAACATCGGAGACACCCGCTTCAGTCTTCCTCGCCCTTGAGCTTTCGGATCTCTTCGCGAACGAGCGTCTCAGCCATCTGCGGAATCACCTCCCAGGCGATCCGCTCGATCCGCTCGATCACCTGCTTCACGATCGTCTCGGATAGATCCGAGAAAGCCTCCCAGGCCACCTTCTCGAGCGTCTCCTGCACCTGCTGCTGCAGGATCGGCGACATGTGTGCGACCGCCGCGTCTCTTCCCGCCGAGGCTGCCGGCGAAGAAGAGAGGGACGCCGCGGGTGACGAAGGGTTCGTGGCCGTCGGCGCGGGGATCTCAGAGAGAAAGAAGTCGAGGTCGGCGTCGCGCTGCGCGAAGTTCGGTGCGGGCACGGCGGGGGTAGCGGACCATGCGGGGGCCGGCGTCGCCGTCGGGATCGCTGGGATGAATGCCGGTCCCGCAGTCGCGAGATCGCTCGACGAGACGTCGAAGTCGGTCACGATGGTCGGGCTGCTCAGCTCTTGCGCCGGCGGACTCGGCTCGTTCCACGGGGCGGGCATCGGATCGCCGAGGATCTGGGACTCCGACACGTCGAGCAGCGACGAGAAGGACTCCTCGAGCAGGTCCACCTGCGACACGGAGACCTGCTCCGAGACGTCGAACCCGAAGTCGAGGTCAGCGCCCGACTGGGCCACCGGGCCGAAGTCCACGACCGTCGGCGCCTCGGGTCGGGCTTCGGGACGGCGGATGGGCGGCGGAGTCGATCGCGGGGCCGTAGGGCCGGCCAACATCTCGTCGAGATCCGTCACGAACGAAGATTTTTCGAGGCTGCGCGACGTCGTGGCGTTCGCATCATCGCGGGCGATCGGGAGGGTCGGGGGCTGCATTGGCGCCGGATCGAAGGCGGAATCGAGATCGAAGGAGGCCAGCGGCAGCTCGGAGACCTGGAGCGGGTCATCGAATCCGAGATCGTCGCCGAAGGCGTTCGTTCCGCTCGATTCCGATTCTCTGAAAAGCGGCGGGAGCACCGCGGCGGGCTCGGGGAGGATCGCGATCGTCGCGTCCTCGATCGGGGCGTCGGCGAATCGACCGGAGTCGGCCAGGGCTGTGGATTCGAGGAACAGACTCGCGTTGCCACCCGCACTCGCACCGGCGCCAAAGCTCGGCCCCCCGACGTCTCCGCCGGGCGGACCGAACAAGTCGACATCGAGCGAATCGCTCAGGTCGTCTTCGGAGAGGGAAGGCGTGACGTCGAGGGACTCGGTCCGGCCGAAGAAGCCCGGCCTGGCGGGCGGCGCGGCGAGCAGCGCGTCGCCGTCGTCGAACAGATCATCCGCCGCAATCACGGGGGCGCTCTGCGCTGCTGGCCGGGTGGCGGCCACCGGCGGCCTGGCATTCTTGATCACGTTCTTGACGCGCTCGACCAGGGCCTGGGCTTCGAAGGGCTTCGTGATGTGGCCGTCGGCG
>JANNQH010000188.1:0-2942 GCA_031400655.1 Deltaproteobacteria bacterium
AGCCACGATCGTGGCCGCGATGCCGGTCGACTTCTGTTCGATCCGCTTCTCGCCGGCGGGCAGGTCGTGGACCAGGGTCGGCATCGCGGGCGCGACAGTCGCAGGATCGAGCACGTTCAGATCCGCGAGGAGCCCCTCGCGGACGAGACCCCGATCATGGAAGCCCCAGGCGCGGGCGGGCGCGAGCGTGATCATGCGGATCGCCTCCTCGAATGTGAAGATCCCGCGGTCGCGGACCCAGTGGGCGAGCAGATGGGTCTGGAGCGACGCGTCCGCCATCTGGCTGACGTGGGCACCGGAGTCCGAGAACGAGAGGACCGTGCGGGGATGGCGCAGGATCGCCGTGATGTCGTCCATGTCGAAGGGCGAAAGGGTCTGCACGAAGAACCGGGTCATGTCGCTCTCGAGCGCGAGAGTGATCATTGCCTCGACCGGGTCGATCCCGCGCGTCCGAGCGACCTCCGCCACCGTCGGATTCGGCGGCACCGGCGCGTCGAGCACCCGCATCCGCTCGAACTCGGGCGGCCGTGCCTCGCCGCCGACCGCCTCGCCGTAGCGGCTCTCCGCAGCACTCTTCACGAGCTGCGCGACGAGCGCGCGGTCGCGCAGCCGGACGCGCTGCTCCTCGAGCGGCAGTGCGCGGAGCTCGCGCCACACGGGGAGCCGATCGAAGGGGAGCTGCGAGCGGAACGACGACATGGTGCCGATGCCGCGGCAATGCGCGAGGCCGAACATCCGCCCTCCGCGCGCGGCGCACAGGTCGAGCATCGGCAGCACCACCTTCGCATTCAGCAGCGCCGGCGCCGCGAAAGGCACGCCCGTGTCGGCTGCCAGGGCGATCAGCTCGTCGCGCCGGGCCTCGGCGCGGTCCGGCGGCGCCGGATCCTCGACGTACTGGAAGACCCCGAGCCCCGTCTCGCCCATCACGCGCACCAGCTCGTCGACCTCGCTCCAGGCCGCGAGCCGCGAGGCGACCGGGCGGTCGTCGGAGGTGCGGTGCTGGTGGGTACGTGAGGTCGTGAACCCGATCGCACCGGCGGCCAGCGCCGAGCGCAGCTCGGCCTTCATCGTGCGCAGGTCGTCGTCGTTCGCGGTCTCGTCGAAGGCGCGCTCGCCCATCGCGTAGGTGCGTAACGCCGAGTGGCCGATGTTGGCGGCGTAGTGGATGCCTTTCGGGAGGAGCTCGATGGCGTCGAGGTATTCGGCGAAGGTGGTCCAGCTCCATTTGATCCCGGCGGCCATCGCCTTGCCCGAGATGTCCTCTGCGCGCTCGAGGCTGCGCACGACGAGCATTGCGTCCTTCTCGGCGGAGGGGGCGAGGGTGAAGCCGCAATTGCCCATCACGACCGTCGTCACGCCGTGCCAGCAGGAGTTGGCGCCGATCGGGTCCCAGAAGATCTGGGCGTCCATGTGGGTGTGACCATCGATGAAGCCCGGCGTCACGGCGAGGCCCTCGGCGTTGATCTCCTGCTCGCCGCGCTCGCGAATCCGCCCGATGGCTGCGATGCGGTCGCCGACGATGCCGACGTCGGCGCGATAGCCGCCGAGGCCGGAGCCGTCGACCACCGTGCCGTTTCGGATGACGAGGTCGTAGCTCATGCTCGCTCCTGCTTCAGGTTCGGTGCGGGTGCCGGAATGGAAAGGCGACCGGCGCCCGGGCGCAGATCGCCCGGATCGAGGTCCAGCATCGCAATCGCGTTCGTGCGCACGAGCATCTCGAGCTCATTGCGAGGGACCCGCTCACCGATCTGCGAGACGATGCGATCGGTGTTCGGCCAGGTCGAGTCCTGATGGGGATAGTCCGTCTCGAAGACGAGCTGCTCGATCCCGATCCGGTGGCGCAGGTCGACGCCGATCATGTCGTCGAAGAAGCAGCCGAAGACGCGGCCCTTCACGTAGCTCGAGGGCAGCTCGGTGATCCGCGGATCGAGACCGGCCCAGGCCTTCGACTTCACGTAGAGCGTATCGAGGCGCTCGAGCAGAAAGGGCATCCATCCGACCTGGCTCTCGGAGAAGGCGATCTTGAGCCGGGGAAAGCGAGCAAGAGCCCCGGAGAGCAGCCAGTCGGCCATCGACATAGTGGCGTTCAAGTTGGTGAGCGCGATGCCGACTCCCTGCGGCGCGTCATCGCTCGTGCTCAGGAACTTCGAGCCCGAGCCGATGTGCATACACACGACGGTGCCGGTCTCGTCGCAGGCCTCGAGGAAGGGGTCCCAGTGGCGATTCGCGGCGTGGATCGAAGGGAGGCCGAGATTTGCGGGGAGCTCGGTGAACGCGACGGCCCGGCAGCCCCGCGCCGCATTGCGCCGCACTTCGGTGGCGCAAAGCGCGGGATCCCACATCGGCACGATGCAGAGCGGGATGAGTCGTCCCCCACTGTCGCCGCACCACTCCTCGATCATCCAGTCGTTGTAGGCGCGGACACAGGCGAGGGCAAGCACTTTGTCCTTCGCCTCGCTGAAGGTCTGGCCGGCGAATCGCGGGAAGGTCGGAAAGCAGAGCGAGCGCTCCGTGCGATTCATGTCCATGTCGGCGAGGCGCGCCTTCGGGTCATGGCACCCGGCGCGCATCGCGGCGAAGGGGATCGGCTCGAGGGTGAGCGATTCGGGCGGAAATCCGGCGCAGGCCATCACCTGGGGAATCGGCTTCTGGAGTCCCTCGTAGATCCACCAGTCGACGACGGGTCCCGGGCCGCCCTTCTTGTAGATCGCGATATTCGATCCCGGGGCGAAGGACGTCTCGCAGCTGTCCTGCACGACGCGCGGACCACGGTCGCGGAGGTTCGATGGGAGCCACCGCGTCCAGACGTGCGGCGGCTCGACCACGTGATCGTCGACCGAGATGACCCAGGGAAGCGCTTGCATCGGAACTCCTCCTCGACGACTCGCGGGTCAACTCCTCGCGAGCTCGGAAAGCGGTACCAGTCGAGTCACGGGTTTCGC
>JANNQH010000189.1:0-5840 GCA_031400655.1 Deltaproteobacteria bacterium
CCGGGACCGCCCGAGCCGGCCTCGGCCCAGATGGCGGCGAAGTCCTCGCGGAGTCCGGCGTCGGAGACGCTGTGCATTTCCGCTCGGATCGGGATGCGCGCGGCACCGAATCCGTAGTGCTGTTCGACGTGGCGCGCGCTCATCCTCGGTCGGCCACCCGGGTCACGGTCGCCCAGCGCGGGCCAGGCCAGATCTCTTCGAGCAGCGCCGCCGCCTCGAGCATGTCCTGGCTGCGCGAGTCCTCATGCGGCGCGAGCATCGGCTTGCGGCCGTTCGCACCCTTGAGACCCACGAGCTCGCCGCGCAGCGAAGCACTCTCGATGCGCCGCCCCTCGTCCATCGCATTGCCGTCGACGACCCGGACGAGCTCGTACGGACTCAGCGCGCCGGCCTCCGGCGGATGCACGCGCAGCTGCCAGACGTCGACCGATTCGCTGGCGAGCTCGTTCGAGCCCGCCTCGCCGATGCGCGGAACGACCATCTGGCCGAGGTCCGGAACGTCGGGCGGGATTTCCGGCGCGAGCTGCGTCATCGCGATCAGCATCAGAAGTGCAAGATCGAGAAACGAGAAGAGCCAGGCCGGCGCACCATCGCCGTGATCTTGTTGCATGTTCGTCCCCTCCGGAACCTGCTTTCAATCTGGAATCGGCCGATCCGAGCTCGGCGTGCGCCTAGCGGATCTGCGTGAAAGCGAGCAGGTTCGCCATGTCCGACTGGATTGCGCTGCCCGGGAAGAGCGTCGTGAACTGCCCTTCCTGACCATGCAGCGCCATGTAATTGAGAATCACGGCCTGGGTGAGCGCTTCGGGATTGTTCGCCACCGAGTTGACGGAAGTTTCGACGTCGCCATTCATCCGGTAGTGGCCAATCTGGCGCGTCGTCGCGAAGGGCGCCCGCAGATCGGGCTTCGCGCTCTTGCGATAGACGAGCATCACGGCGACGCCCGAGCCCGCGTTGTCACCGCGCCAGACGAACTTGCCGTTCGCACCGTTGTCGGTCTGGCCGTCGGAGAAGACCGACCCGTCGCTGTACAGGTAGATCATGACGTCCCCGACCAGCGGATTGCGCTCGGCGTACTCGATGATCGCCCCGATCGCCTGACCGGCGCGGAAGTCCTTCGCCTCGCCCGACGTGCGTGTGCCATCGTGATAGTCGTAGCCACCGAACTCGATCGTGCCGGCGCCGGCATGGCCCTCGAGCACGAGCTTCATGACCGAGGCCGTCTTGCGGAACTCGCTCTGGCCGAGCTCGGCCTGGGTGAAGATCCGGGTCGTGTCGTTCGCCTGATTCGGATTCACGATCAGCGCATCCTGCTCCGGATCGAGCGCCGCCGGATCACCGAAGAGCGTGATCAGATCCGAGCTCTGCTGATAGGCGCAGTTCACGAGATCCTTGACCGCCTGGTCCTCCTGGATCTGCTCGACCTTGAGGGCCGAGATGTCCTGGATCGCCGAGGCGACATTGCCGGCGCCCCCAGCGCCGAGCAGCTCCGACAACCGACCGGTGTCGACCAGGCCGCGCACGTCGCTCGGCCGATCGATCTTGGTCGGCCGTACCGCCGGGTCGAACATCGACATGGGCATGATGCTGTTGCCGCCCGAGTCGGAGTTCTGCGTTCCGATCAGCGACAACAGCCCACCGTCGGCGCCGGCCCGGTAGATCCCATAGACCGGATTCAGCGGGTTGTTCGCCGTGTCGTTGGCCGAGCGCGCCGATACGATGACGCCCTCGACCTTCGCAAGCGTCGCGGGCGCTGCCTTCGTGAGAATGCCCCGGAGCAGGGCGGAATCGAAGTGGAAGGCCAGATTCAGCGAGCGATCGAGGGCCGTGATCTGGGAGTTGAGCGGGGACTGATCGAGGGGCAGACCCAGCTTGGTGTAACCCTCCTCGGCCAGCATATCGTCCTGTCCGCCGGGACCGCCGATCATCACGTTCGAGCCCGCGATGTTGGCACCGCCGGCGAGGTCGATTCCGATGAACGGAATCTTGCCCGCCCCCGCGCCGGTCAGCGCGCAGCTCGCCTGGGCGTTCGCCCGGTTGACACCGAGCAGCGACAGCAGCGAGGGCGCGACCACGTAGGCGGAGCCCGCCATGAAGCCCTGGCCGAGGAACTCCCGGCGCGTGCGCGGTCGCCGGTGATCCGGGTGGAAGAAGGGGCGACCCAACTCCGTCGGCGTTCGTCTGCGTGCCATCTTCATGCCTCCTCTTCGAGGATTCGATCTTCGAGGATCAAAAAGCTGCTCGATCGATTGGTCATCGAACGAGTGTTAGTGGATGTGAACCGCGCCGCTCGAGGCCACCGCCGTGCAGAGGCCCTTCACGATGCTCTTCGTGTAGGTGCCGTCGCAGGCGGGCTGCCCCGCGCCACCGCAGGTCGCCGAAAGATCGACGATCAGCTGGTCGAGGAGCGCCTCGACCTGGTCGCGCGCCGGGAAGCCGCCGACATCGCCCCGGAGGCCCGCGCCGACGATCTTGTCGAGCAACGGGCTCGTGATCATGTCGACGTTCACCGGATTGGCGAAGGCCGTAGCGGGGGGCTGGTTCCAACCGAAGGACCCCGCCCCATTGAAGAACTGGTTGCGCAGCGTCTGGCTTCCGGCCGTGTCGTCGCCGACGAGGACGTCGCAGTACTCGACGCCGAGCTTCGCGACGCCGACCTGATTAGCCGACACGAACGACCGCAGATCCGGACCGGCCGGCAGCTGCTGGACCAGCTCCTCGAAGGTCGCCTCGACATTGCCGTTCTCGGGGTTCACGGTCGTGAGCGCCGCGATCGAGGCGTTCACCCGGGAGAAATTGCGCACCCCGAGCGTCGGCTGCGGATCGCCGAAGTCCTCGACACCGGGAGTCGGCGGCGTCGGAGTCGGGACGGGATCCTGGAAGATTCCGAGCTGCTCGAAGTGAAGCTGGAAGACGTCGGTGTCGGCGTCGACCAGGCCACCCAGGATCGTGCACTGCCGTGAGAGCAGCTGTCGGCCGCTCGTGACGAGAGCGTTCATGTTGATGAAGCCCTGGCCGGCGACCGGGATGATGCCGTTCAGCGAGACCCGCAGGTTCTGGATGCGAATCGGCGCCGCGGAGTCCGTCACGAAGGTGGGCGAGCAGAAGAGGTAGCTGTAGCCGTCGAGCTCGGTCACCGAGAACTCGATCCGCGAGTTTCCACCCGTCCACTCCGAGACGTCGAAGGACAGCGTCAGGCGCTTGCCGATGCCTGCCTCGTAGTTCTGCATGATCGCGGCGGCCGTGAGCGGACGATCGTAGATCGCCGCGAACCGGATCTGGCCGAGCCATTGGCGATCATTGCTGACGTCGTTGCCCATCACCAGGCGATGATTCGACGACCAGTTCCAAAGCCGGCCGGCGGCGATGGGATCGGCGTCCTCGGTCCACATGCCGTTCACGAAGACCTTGCGGCCCGCGAGCTGGTCGTAGGTGATGACGACGTGCTGGAGCGTCGCCTGCGCGTCCTGGTCGACGTCGTAGGTCTCGAGATCGGGACCGCCGTTGCCGTTCGACTCGTTCGTGTACGCGCGGTTTCGCACGAAGTACTGGTACTGGACCTGGCCCAGCATGAAGTTGCGCGAGCCCGAGTTCGCCGAGTAGCTGATGATGCGGGCCGGTCCATCCTGGGTCGTATTCAAGTTCGAGATCCACATCTCGACGGAATACGCCTGGGTGCCGGTGCTCTGGTCGGCGAGGCGGTCGTAGAGCTTGCGACTCGCGGCGGCGCTCGCGATGGCGCGACCCGTGGTGATGTCGATGCCGTAGGCCGACATGAGCGTCGGGCCCTCGAGCGTCAGGTCCATCGCCGGAGTGACGCCACTCGTGTCGAAGGCCGTGGTGCCCGACTGCTCCTTGAAATCCCAGCGCGCGATCGTGCCGTCATCGGCGCGCTCGGCGCCGAGCTCCTCGACGCCGTTCGCCATCATGCGCGTGTCGCTCTGGAGGCCGTTCACGTCGACGCCGCCGGTCGTGCCGCCAGCGGCTTCGATCGCCGCCTGCCAGGCCATGATCTGCGCGAGCATCTCCGCGGCATTCGACGAACAGTCGGACCAGCAGAAGTGGAAGTCGACCGCCAGGCGGCGCACGAGGCGGGAGGCCGACGGATCCGAGAAGTTGACCTTCTGGCTGTCGACCACCGCCGACCACGCCGTCGCGACGTCCGGATGCGCGATCTGGGGCGCACCGGGGCCGCTGCCGCCGTGGCAATCCACGCAGTACTGGTCGAGCAACGGATAGACCGTCGACTCGAAGGCCGTCACCTGCTCCGAGACCGACAGGCCGTCGGGCGTGCCGCCGCCCACGTCGTTTCCGAGTACCGAGGTGTCGGTGTCGGAGCCGCCGTAGTCACCGCAGCCGGCCGCGCTGAACGCGAGGGCGAGGGTGAGGAATCCCTGGCGGATTCGCATGGCGCGGAGTCCGACGAACGACATGACGGGGAAGGAATGGCTTTTAATCATGGTGTCCCCTTATTCGTTCATGCAGTGCTCGGCCACTGCCGCGAACACGCCCTTCATGCTGTAGGTCCCGCCCGCTTCGAAGGCGTCGGCGATCGTTTCGATCGCGTCGCGGTCGCCCTGATCCTTCGGGCCGTGGAAGCAGACGTGCTTGAACGCCTTCTCGACCTGGCAGACGGAGAACGCCCGGGAAGCACCGACTTCCGCGCCGAGGCTCTTGGCCCCGAAGCCGCGGTCGGAAGCGCCTCGCCAGTCGAGCAGCGAGTTGGATCCCTCGCGCCACAGATTGACCCAGCCGTTGTCCGTCGTGATGTGGCCGTACGGGAAGACGTTGCCGTTGATCAGGTACTTCGCCTGGACGACGCCGGGCGTGTTGACCATGCGGCCCAGGGTCGCGTCCCATTCGAGGTAGGCGTAGGCACCATCGACCGCGTCCATGCCGGAGTGGCAGCCATAACAAGTGTTGAGAAAGATCTCGCTGTCGCCACCGGGGCTCCGACTCACGTCCTGGCGGATCCAGTCGCCGGGGCGCGTGATGTCGTGGAGCTGCTCCATGTCGCGGCAGAGGTAGTTGATCGCCGTGAAGCGCCACATCGCGCGGTTCGTACCGCCCGAGAAGAATGCCTCGGCCGCGGCGCGTGTGGTGACGATGCCGGCGGCCTCGTTCGCGGAGATCTGGGTGCCCGGAAGCGCGGACTGCATCCGACGCACCAGCACGGCGGGGTTCGAGAGATCAGCCCCGGCTTCCTCGAGCGCCTCGTAGTGGGCGTTGCTCGTCTGCTCGTAGTTGGGCGTGACGAGGTTGTTGGCACCGGTGTAGATGATGTCTTCGGACAGGACGGTATTGAACGGGACGTCGTCCCGGATCATGCCGATTACGGTCGCCGTGTAGTCGTTCAGCGGCGCGAAGACCGTCATCGCCTCGTTCGTCCAGGGCGTCACGAAGTTCTTCAGGGAAACGTTGTAGAACGCCGGATTCTGCATCGCGAGGGCGGCCGCGAGATCGGCGCGGTCGTTGCCGATGTGGACCGCCATCTGCGACAGCACGGCCGCGCTCGGGGGCACACCGGTGATGCGATCGTGCATCCGCCGTGCGCGGTCCGTGTCGTCCATCTGGGCCGTCGCCGCATTCGCAAAGAGCAGCGTCAGACCCGCCAGGAAGAGCTTCCCCGCTCGGCTCGACTTGCCACTTCGTCGTCGGATTTCGTGGGACATCTTCGACTCGACCTCGCCTTGACCCGGCCCGGGCCTACGCCCGGGTCCGAGAGCTGGAGACCCCCATTCATCTGGGCCGGGGCTCGTCACTCATTCGGTATGCGAGAGGGCTTCTCGGTGACCTGCGCCACGAAAATGTGTGTATTTCGCTTCAGGGGTCTGGATCAC
>JANNQH010000190.1:0-10803 GCA_031400655.1 Deltaproteobacteria bacterium
CCGACACCGCTGCCCGCTTCGAATACACGGGCCGAGAGGCCGAGGCCGCGCAGGCGGTGCAACATGTAGAGCCCGGCAAAGCCCGCTCCGACGACCACGGCATCGTATCGACGTTCGCCCATGCATTTCCTCCGGTGACCGTGTCAGGCTAACAGAAGCGCGCGCCGCGCCCAATGAGCAGTGCTCAGGGGTCCTTGAGAGCACCGAGCACCTTGTCCGCATAGAGCCGTAGGCAATCAAAGGCCCGCTCGACCGGAATTCCCCCTGCGAGCGGATGCAGGCAGATTGTTAGGTTGGCTCCACCGCCGCGGATCCGCTCCAGACACTCCGCCGGCGTCAGGATCTCGTAGCGGCGTTGCGCGCGCAGCTCGGCGATCGTCTCGACCGGCTGCTCCCCCGGCCGCGGCACGCCCTCGCGCCGCCAGGAGGCATACTCCCGCGACTCGCGCAGGAAGCAGGGGGCGAGCTCCGCCCAGGCACGCTCGGGATGCTCGTCGATGAAGATCATCGAATTGGCCTCGTCGGGATAGACGACGATGCCCTTGCGCCCGTGGCGGGCGAGCTCCTCGTAATAGGCGCCTTCGAGCTCGCGCAGCCCCATCGGCGGATAGAAGGGAAGGCCGAAGCGCGCAGCACGGCGGGCCGCCGCTTTCGTCATGCCGCCGATCGCAAACGGTGGATGGGGCTTCGTGAGCGGCGTCGGGGTCACGCGGATCGTTGCGCCGTTGTACTCGAAGGGCTTGCCGCTCCACGCCTTGAAGAGCGTCTCGAGCACGTGGTCCATGCGCCGGCCTCGTTCGTCCCAGTCTTTGTCGAGGGCGGCGAACTCGATCGGGCGGTAGCCCATGCCGGCGACGAAGCTGAAGCGTCCACCACTCGCGAGATCGAGGACCGCAATGTCCTCGGCCAGCTTGATCGGGTCGTAGAGCGGAATCAGGAGCGCCGTCACGTTCACCGCGATGCGCTCGGTCCGCGCCACGATCATCGCCGCCAGGATGAGCGGCGATGGCAGCCAGCCGTTCTCGGCGCAGTGGTGCTCCTCCACGCTCACGACCGAGAAGCCGTGTTGGTCGGCGAAGGCCGCCATCTCGATCGCGGCGCGATAGCGCTTCGATTCGACTTTCGGGTCGTCGCAAAGTCCCGTCATGTTGAGCCGCAATGCCGTCGAGACCGTCATGTGACCTCCGTTCGAGCGAGCATCAACTGCGGTAGCACCTCGCGCTCGAAGAGCTCGAGACCCTCCCAGCCGAGTGCTGGCCCGATTCCGCCCATCAACGGATGCAGCATGAGCGAACCGTCGCGGGCAGCGAGAGCGAGACATTCGCGCGGTGTCACGACGGCGAACTGGCCACTCGCGCGCAGCGCCTCCCAGGTCTCGGCACCGGGAACGGCGGTGTCCGAGACGACGCCATCCTCCTGCCAGGCGGCGTAGGTCATGGCGTCGTAGACGGCGAGCGGGCCGATCTGGTGCCAGGTGGCGTCGGGATCGATCGACAGCATGACGAAGCCCGGTGCAGCGGGCTGTGTACCCGGCTGGCCCACCACGTACGCCTCGAACGACCGGAAGCCGAAGACATCGGCCGCCTCGAAACCGGTCTGGCGACATGCCTCGAAGTAGGCGGCGACCACTTCGTGGCTCGCGACGGCCGGGCTGAAGGCACAGCGCAGCCGCGCAGCCCGCCGCGCGCTCGCCACCGTCTTGCCGCCGACGAAGATCGCAGGGCCGCCCGGTGTCGCCGGCGGCGGTGTCGCGAGAACCTCTCGGCCTCGCCAGCGGAAGGGCTTGCCGGTCCACGCGTCTCGCAGCACCGCGACGCATTCCTCGAGCCGCTTGCCGCGTTCGCGCCGATCGATGCCCGCCATCTCGAACTCGGCCGTGCGGTAGCCCGCGCCGAGGACGACCTCGAGGCGACCGGGTGCCAGGCAATCGATCGTCGCGAGCTGCTCGGCGAGGCGCACCGGATCGTGGAGCGGCACGAGCGCCGCGGCGACCCTGACCTTCACCCGTTGCGTGCGGCCGAGGATGGCCGCGGCGAGGGTCAGCGGAGCGGACGTGAAGCCGGCCGGATCGCCGTGGTGCTCCGACAAACAGACCGTCTCGATGCCGACGCGGTCGGCCCAGGAGACCATCTCGAGCAGCGCCTGGTGCTGGGCCGCGAAGGTCGTTCTCGCGAAGGGGGCGATGCGCAGGTCGAAGCGGATCGAGAGCTGCGTCACCGCGCCAACCCCTTCGGATCGAGCATCATGGCGGAGAGGGTGGGATTTGAACCCACGGTACCCTTGCGGGTACGCCTGATTTCGAGTCAGGTACGTTCAGCCGGACTCCGCCACCTCTCCGCGGGCGCGAACGCTAGCAAGATCCGGGATCGATTGGGAAGCGCGAAGTCGCGATCGGGCAGGCCCTTTCTCTCCGGGCTCGGGTCTCCGAATGATCGGTTCCGCATCGTTCGCCGGCTCCGGAGCCCCGTGCTAGCCTGCGCCCGCCCCGGATCCCGAGCACGCTCGAATGCATGAGCCGACGCCGGTCTGGCGTCATCCGGGCCAACATTGTCAACATCCGAGGCAGCCGAGGGAAGGATCGATTCAATTTGGCGCGAGACGACCTGATTCAAGCGACGGGCAGCGTGGACAAGATCCTCGGCGGCGGTCGCTACCAGATCACCCTCGAGAACGGGCAGCAGGTGACCGCGCAGCTCTCGGGCCGCATGCGCCGGTTCCGCATCCGGGTGATCCCCGGCGATCGCGTGACGGTTGGTCTCTCGCCCTACGACCCGACCCACGGCTTCATCACCTTCCGCCTGAAGGACGGCCCGGCTGGACCCGGCGGCCAGTAGTCGGGCGAAGCCCGTCTCCGTCGCTTTCCTCCCTTCCCTCGCCACTCGCTGGCGGCTGGCGGCTGAAGACGATCCAGCATTTCGATCGCCTGCGGCTTCGCCGCCTGGCGGCGCGGCATTCCGGTCTCGAGATCGCGCCCGACGCGAGCACGAACCTCGCCTCCGCCCATTTCGCCCTCGCCCCTGGCGCCCGGCTCACGCTCGGCCCCCGTGTCTACACCGAGCGCCGGCAGGGGGGGGTACACATCTCCGTGGCGGAGGGCGCGAGCGTCGAGATCGGCGCCGATACCTGGCTGCGCTCGGATCTCGGCCCCGTGATCCTGTTCGCCTTCCCCGGGGCTCGGATCCGGATCGGCCGCGAGGGCTTCCTGAACGCCTGCCATCTGAGCAGCAAGCAAGCGCTCGAGATCGGTGATCGCGTCTGGATCGGGCCGGGCTCGCGAATCTTCGACGCCGACCAACACGATCTCGACGCCGATCGCCGCCAGCAGATCTCGCGTGTCGTGATCGGGGATCATTGCTGGATCGCCGCCGACGTGACGGTGCTGCGCGGCGTCGAGATCGGCGCGCAGTCGGTGGTCGGGACCCGCTCGCTCGTCACGCGATCGCTGCCACCGCATTCGTTGGCCTACGGAAATCCGGCGAAGGTGTGTGGGACGATCGGCGATCGCAGCCGCGTCCCGGTGTGAGGGGCGCGATCAGGGCGTCCGCGAGGTCGCGGGCGGGGTTTCGGGACTCGGCGGCGATAGCGGGCGGCCGAGCGAAGCATAGACGGCGTCGACGAGGGCCACGGTGCGCGGGTTGTACCAGCGATCGCCCGGGCGATTCATCAGATAGCCGAAGGCGAGTCCGCAGTCGGGGTCGGCGAACCCGAGCGTGCCGCCGTAGCCATAGTGGCCGAAGCAGCGCTCGCCGCCGCCGATCCGCCGGGTCGGCTGCGACAGCTGGAAGCCAAGGCCGAAGCGCGAGGGTTTTCCCAGCACTCGATCCGGTCCTTCGGATTGGGTTGCGAGCGCCTCGGCGCGCAGGCCCGGACCGACGATCCCGCCGACGGCGACGTCTCGGCGCAGGAAAACGTCGTAGAGCGTGGCGACCGCGCGCGCGGTCGCATGGCTGTTGGTCGAGGGGATCGAGGCCATGCGCCACTCGGGGGTGTTGACGGTGCCGAAGCCGGAGAAGCCCGGCGGATTGAAATAGACCGAGGGCAGGATCGCGTCGATCTCGGGCTGGCCGGTCGCGAGGCTCGGCGGGAGCGCGGCGGCGGGCGCTGGTGAGCCGGGCTCGAATTGGACGAGGGTCGCTATGCGGGAATGATCGCGAGCGGGCACGCCACTGAAGAAGTCGGCCGCGTGCGGTCCCGCGAGCCGCTCTCGAAGGACCTGACCGAAGGGCTTCCCGAGCCGCCGCGCGATCGGCTCACCGACCAGGAAGCCGTGGGTATTGACGTGGTAGCCGTGGGCCGTGCCGGGCTCCCAGTAGGGCGATTGCCCGGCCAGCGCTGCCGTCATCCGGGACCAATCGAAGATCGCCTCGCTCGCGAGCGGCGCCCGCACGGCGGGCAAGCCGCCCTGGTGCGCGAGCAGCATGCGCAAGGTCGTCGCGCCCTTTCCTTCCGCAGCGAACTCGGGCCAGCAGGCCGTGACCGGGACGTCGAGCTCGAGCTCGCCGCGCTCGACGAGCGAGAGCGCGAGCATCGCGGTGATGCCCTTGCCGACCGAGAAGGCGTTGACGAGGGTTTCGCGCTGCCAGGGCGTTCGGCGTTCGCGCTCGCGGTGGCCGCCGAAGAGGTCCACCACGGTTCGCCCGTCGAGCAGCACGCAGACGGCGCCGCCGACCTCGTCGCGCAGGCGGAAGTTGTCACGGAAGGCGGCCTCCACCGCGGCAAAGGCCGGGTCGCAGTGGCCCACGATCGCAGCCTTGGTCACGGCGGAGGTCGAATTGGCTGTGCGCTCGTCCATCGGGCCGGCAGACTCCCCTCGAGCAGAGGACGTCGACGATAGGTCATCGCGTTCGAGATCTGCGATCCGCCGCCGTGGCTTCTCGTGTTATTGTCGCGGCATGTCACTTCGAATCGCGGTCTTCGGGCAAGCTCCGTTCGGGCGTGACGTGCTGATGCGGCTCGCCGACGCGGGCCACGAGATCGTCGCGGTCCACGTTCCCCCGGACGCAGGCGCGCGTCCCGATCCGCTGGCCGAAGAGGCGCAGGCCCGGGGCTTTCGGCTGTTCCGCTACAAGGGCTATCGCCGCGCGGGTGAGGCGATCGCCTCGCGGGTCGCGGAATACCGGGCGCTTGGCGCCGAGCTGAACGTCCTGCCGTTCACGACGGTGATCCTGCCGCCGGAGATCGTCGATCATCCGCGACACCGATCGGTGTGCTTCCACCCGTCGATCCTGCCGGCCTATCGCGGGGGGAGCGCCCTCGCCTGGCAGATCATCGAGGGCGAGGCCGAGTCCGGGATCTCGATCTTCCAGCCCGACGCGGGCGTCGATACGGGCCCGCTCTACCTCCAGCGCCGCGGAGTCGAGATCGCGCCGACCGACACGGCCGCCTCGCTCTACTTCGACAAGCTCTACGCGCTCGGCGTCGAGGCGATGGTCGAAACCGTCGCCGCGATCGCTGCCGGGACGGCTCGGCTCACGCCGCAGGGGAAGCAGGGGGCGAGCTTCCAGGGGTTGCTCGACGACCGCAGCGCACGCCTCGATTTCAGCGGGGACGCGGCGGCTCTCGATCGGCGGATCCGGGGCTGTGATCCGCAGCCGGGGGCCTGGGCGACGCTGGGGGACGAGGTGATCCGGCTCTATGGGAGCGCGCTCGAGCCCGGGGTAACGGCAACCGGGGCGGCGCCGGGGACGATCACGGCGATCGAGGCCTCGGGGCTCGTGCTGGCGGCCCGGGCCGGGTCGCTTCGGATCGCCAAGGTGCGCCGCGGGGACTCGAAGCGCCCCGCCCACGAATCGGGCCTGAAGCCGGGCGACCGGCTCGGTTGAAGGGGGACGCTTCAGGGGGGGCCAGCAGGGGTCGGAGGCCGTCCGCGACCCGATCGCCAGCGAGATTCCTGCGGGGTCTCGACGGGTTCATGCCGGCTGGGGCTCGATTTTCCCCCGCCATCCCGCTAGTTTGCGCGCCCTGAACAGGTCAGGCCCCCCTCCATCGCCGCGTACAGAGACGTGGAGCCAAGCGCTCGCGAGCGCGTCCTTTCGACGCCGCTCTCGAATTCGCTAGTCGAGCGCCGGGCGGGGATAGACGAAGAAGGGCGGGCGGTATGCCCGCCAGCCCGACGAACCCGGTCCACTCCGCGAGTGGCCGACACACTAAAAGCCAGAGGGTAAGACGATGCTCGGTGACATCACCAAAGTCCGGAATATCGGAATCAGCGCGCACATCGATTCGGGCAAGACGACCCTGACCGAGCGCATCCTCTACTACACGGGACGCATCCATGCGATCCACGAAGTGCGCGGCAAGGACGAAGTCGGCGCCACGATGGACTCGATGGACCTCGAGCGCGAGCGCGGCATCACGATCGCGTCGGCTGCGACCTACTGCCAGTGGGGCGACAACCAGGTCAACATCATCGACACCCCCGGCCACGTCGACTTCACGGTCGAGGTCGAGCGCTCGCTGCGCGTGCTCGACGGCGCGATCCTCGTGCTCTGCGGCGTCGCCGGCGTCCAGTCCCAGTCGATGACCGTCGACCGTCAGATGAAGCGCTACAACGTTCCGCGCATCGCCTTCATCAACAAGCTGGACCGCTCCGGCGCCGACCCCTTCAAGGTGACGAAGCAGCTGCGCGAAAAGCTCGGCCACAACGCCGTCATGACGCAGCTCCCGATCGGCCTCGAGATCGATCTCCAGGGCATCATCGATCTGGTCCGGATGAGGGCCTTCTATTTCGACGGCGACAACGGCGAGAAGATCCGCGAAGAGGCGATCCCCGAACACCTCGTCGACCAGGCGAAGGAATACCGGGAGATCATGCTCGACGCCGTCTCGATGTTCTCGGACGAGCTGATGGAGGCGATGCTCGAGGAGAGCGTCACGATCGATCAGATCAAGGCCGCCATCCGCGCAGGCACGCTCACGATGAATCTGACGCCGGTCTTCATGGGCTCGGCCTACAAGAACAAGGGCGTCCAGCTGCTGCTGGACGGCGTCAACGACTACCTTCCGAATCCGACCGAGGTGCGCAACACGGCCGTCGATCTCGGCAACGACGAAGCCGAGGTCGTAATCCCGAACGACAGGACCAAGCCCCTCGTCGCCCTCGCATTCAAGCTCGAAGATGGCCGGTACGGACAGCTCACGTACATCCGCGTCTACCAGGGCACGCTCAAGAAGAGCGACACGATCTACAACATGCGCACGAACCGGAAGCACAAGGTCGGCCGGCTGATCCGCATGCACGCCGCCGAGATGCAGGACATCGAGGACACCTGTGCGGGCGACATCGTCGCCCTCTTTGGTGTGGAATGCGCTTCGGGCGATACGTTCACCGACGGCAACATCAACGTTGCGATGACGTCGATGCACATCCCCGAGCCGGTGATCTCGCTCTCGATCAAGCCGAAGGACCAGAAGTCGTCGGACAACATGGGCAAGGCGCTCGGCCGCTTCGTCC
Source organism: Deltaproteobacteria bacterium (assembly GCA_031400655.1). GTDB lineage: Bacteria > Myxococcota_A > UBA9160 > UBA9160 > UBA4427 > UBA4427. The sequence goes on from JANNQH010000190.1 coordinate 7,454, forward strand.
GCGAGGACCCGACCTTCCGTTCCGAGGTCGACCAGGAGAGCAACGAGACGATCATCTCGGGCATGGGCGAGCTCCATCTCGAGGTCTACGTCGAGCGCATGAAGCGCGAGTACAACTGCGAGGTCGAGACCGGTCAGCCGCAGGTGGCCTTCCGCGAGACGGTGACCCAGAAGACCGAGTTCTCGTACACGCACAGGAAGCAGACGGGCGGCTCGGGCCAGTACGGCAAGGTCGCGGGCTATGTCGAGCCGATCCCGGCGGACGACGAAGGGGACAAGGACTTTCAATTCGTCAATGCCGTTAGAGGTGGCTCGATTCCGACCGAGTTCATCCCGGCCGTCGAGAAGGGCTTCAAGAGCTGTCTGCCGAAGGGGCGGATGATCGGATTCCCGGTGATCGGGATGCGGATCGTGATCAACGACGGTGCGGCGCACAGCGTCGACTCGTCGGAGATGGCGTTCCAGGCGGCGGCCCGCGGTGCGTTCCGCGAGTTCTACCCGCGCGCGCGACCCCAGATCCTCGAGCCGATCATGAAGCTTTCCGTCGAAGGGCCGTCGGAGTTCCAGGGCGCGATCCTGAAGACCATCATGCAGCGACGCGGCCAGATCATGGGCTCGAGCGAGGAGGCCGGCTTCTCGACCGTCGACTCCGAGGTCCCGCTCTCGGAGATGTTCGGCTACGCGACGGACCTGCGCTCGATGACCCAGGGCAAGGCGGAGTTCACGATGGAGTTCGCCAAGTACATGCCGGTCCCGTCGGACAAGCAGTCCGAGCTCAAGAAGAAGTACGAGTCGAAGATCGCGGACGACGACGAGAGCTGAGCGCTTCCTTCGAGGTCAGGGGTCAGAGGCTCGAGAAAACAGGAGACCGCGCGACACACTGGATGTCGCGCGGTCTCTTCGTTTCGGGGACGCTGACGCTGGCGTTAAAAGCGGGCCGGGCTCGCTAGCCGAGCAGCCCCCGGAGCATCGCCGAGCGGGCGGGGTTCGTGTGTCTGATGCCGCCGGACCAGGAATCACCGCCGGCCGTGGTGGTCGGGCCGAGCAGTCGCTGCGCCACACCCGGGATACGCGTGTGCACGAGCTCGCCCGTTCCGGCGGGAACCGACTTGCTGGGGGCCTTCGCCGTCGTCGATTTGCGGGAGGTCGCCTTCTTCGAAGGTTTCGCCGAGCTGGCGGCCTTCTTCTTCGTTCCCTTCGAAGCCGCTTTTTTCGTCGTCGCCTTTCGGGTCGTGGCTTTCTTCGTCTTGCCCTTCGGCTTCGCGCTGGCCCTGGCCTTCGCGGGTTTCTTGGCCTTCTTCGTCTTGGTGCTCGCCTTCTTGCTGGCGGCCTTCGAGCGCTTGCCGGATTTTCGTGCGGCCATGTCATTTCCCCCTTCGTGAACGTGCGCGGTATCGAGCGCGCGCCAGCGTAGCCGGGTCAACGCTCGCGAGGAAGAGCCTTCAAGACCGCGAGATGCTCCGTCCACTCGGAACGCAGCGCCACGACGTCGCTGCGGCCGAGGCCGATCTCGGTCGCGATCTCGAAGATCTCGTTGTCTTCGGGGGTCGTGATGCTCTCGTCGGCGGCCGCCACCGCGTAGAGACAGCGGACCAGCAGCAGCCGTTCGTCGACGCTCGCCATCTCGCGAAAGGCCCGGGCGACGAGGTGGTCGTCGCTCGCACTGTGGTTCCTGGCGGCGGCGATGGCGCTCTCGGCGAGCAGGCTCGCGCGTTCGACCTCGAGACCGGCGACGGCTTCGAGGCGGTGGGCAATCACGTCGCGTTCGGCGCTCTCAGCCCGCAGGTCCGCGCCGGCGACGCGCGCGAGCAGATAGGCGAAGGCCGCCACGAAGCGGGCGTCTTCGGGAGCCATCGCGGACAACCGAGCCGTGAGCTCGCGCAGGCTCTCGGGCTCCCGCTTGGCGGTGGACGCCGAGCTCGTGAGGCCGAGGAATCGAAATAGGGACACGCTGGGGATCCTCCGATGCGCCTCGCGGCGTGTGCCTGGCGTTCTCCGGCTCGCGCCGGTCGTCGTTGCCGTCCGCGGCCATCCGCGGAGAGGGCGTTCAGTCGTCGTTGGCGTGGGGCAGGACTTCGGCGTCGAGGAGCCGGCTCTGCTCGTCCATCTCCGCCGCGTTCCGCGCGAGGGGAATGGCGATGAACTTCGTGATGCCCCCGGCGCGAAATGCGCGAATGCGATCGAGTACGCGCTTGGCGTCGCCGATCGCCTGGACGCTCTCGAAGCGCTTGCGCATCTCGGGATCGGCGATGCGGGCGAAGGGCGAGGGGAAGCTCTCGGCCCCGGGGCCGATCCGGAAGAGGATCGTCGCGCCGTAGTGATCGTCGGGGATCGGACGTCCCACGCGCGCAGACTCGGCGCGAATCGCGGCCACCGTCGCGCCGGCCTCCTCCGGCGATTGCAGCGGGGCAAGCCAGCCGTTGCCGAAACGGACCGTCCGCCGGATCGCGCCGGGCGAAGAGCCGCCGAGCCAGAGCGGGAGCGGGGACTGCTTCGGGCGCGGCGAGATGGAGGCGCCTCGAAGCGAATAATGCTTGCCCTCGAAGCTCGCGTTGTCGGAGCTCCAGAGTCGGGTCACCACCTCGAGCGCTTCGTCGACCCGCTCGCCCCGGCCCTTCGGACTGCGTCCCGTGGCGCTCCACTCGGGCGCATCGTCGCGCCCCACCGCGACCGTGGGCAGCAGGCGCCCGTCGCTCAGGTGGTCGAGCGTGGCGCACTGCCGCGCGAAGGTGACCGGATCGTGGAAGGGCAGCACGATCGCGTTGCTGCCGAGCTTCAAGCGCCGGGTCGCCCCCGCGACCATCGACAGGAGCGCAAGCGGCTCGAGGGCCGGATCCCGGGACACGACGCGGTCGGATTGCCAGACCGAATCGATCGCCGAGTCCTCGCACAGATCGAGCCAGCGCCGGAACTCCGAGATCGTCTCGAACGGGAATCCGCCGAGCCCCAGTCCGATCCCGATGCGGACGGCCATGCGATCGTCTCCTTCCGGCTCGCCCGAACGGCGGCGAGCAACGACGCTACGCAATGCGCCGATGGGCGTCGAGCACCGGCGGATCGCGCCCCGGCCTTCGGCATGGCTGCAGCGCTCGGGCAACCGACTTGCAAGTCGGCGGCGAGCTCCAGCCCGCGTGAAGGATTCCCACCGGATCCTCGCCGCCCGGGCCGATCGATGTGAGCATGGACACGCCGGGTATCGCCCTGTCTGGAATGCGGAGCGCGCGGACGCGCGTCGCCGTGTCGGCCCACAACGTGGCCAACCTGCTGACAGAGGGATTCCGTCCGCAGCGGGCAGTCCAGACGTCGCTCGCCGCCGGTGGGTCGCAGGCGATGGTCGCGACGGCGCCCGCA
>JANNQH010000191.1:0-1700 GCA_031400655.1 Deltaproteobacteria bacterium
GGCGGCTGTGTCTGGCAGCACGTGCGATACGAGGCCCAGCTCGAGGCGAAGCGACAGAACGTGCGGGCGGCGCTCGAGCGCATCGGCGGCCTGCACCTGACTCGGGACGTCGAGCTCGTGGCCTCCCCAGACGACTATCACTACCGAGCCCGGACACGCGTGGTCGAGGTCCCCGGCGGCGTCGGTTATCGCCGGCGCGGATCGAACGAGGTCCTGCGCGTCGAGCAATGTCCGGTGCTCGTGCCCGCGCTGCAGTCGGCGCTCGCGGCCCGGGCGGCGGTCGTGGCGCAGCAGCAGTCTTCAGCGAGTGCGGGCGAAACCCGCGAGCCGCGCGAATGGGTGATCACCGCCGGGACGCACGGCCGCGCGCGGGTGGAGCCGTCGAGCGACGCGCGTGCCCCGCGAGCCGCGGCCCCGGGCGATCCGTCGCGCGAGGCGATCGTGCTCGAGGTGCTAGGCGAACGGCTGAGGGTCGGCGGGCCGGGCTTCGTGCAGGGGAATGCGCTGCTCTGGGAGCGCCTCGCCCGGGAGGTCCGGGATCGTTGTCTGCTGACCGTCGCCGGCCGCGGGCCGCAGCGATTCGTCGAGCTCTACGCGGGCATCGGCTTCTTCACGCTCCCGCTCGCGCGCCAGGGGCTCACGGGCATTGCCGTCGAGAGCGATCACCAGGCCGTCGCGGACCTCGTCTTCAATCTGGGGGTCGCCGGTCTCGCCGGCGCCGTCGACGCGATCGCCGCGGCCGTGGAACGGCGCAGCGAGCTCTCGGATTGGCTCGCCGGAGCCGATCTGTTGTTGGTCGATCCGCCGCGAATCGGGCTCGAGAGCCGCGTGCGCGAGGCGATTGCGCAGGGGGGACCGCCGGCGGTCGTCTACGTGTCTTGTGATCCCGCGACGCTCGCCCGCGACCTCAAGGTCCTGGTGGCGCACGCCTACCGGGTCGTGTCGGTGCTGGCCTTCGATCTCTTTCCCCAGACGCCCCACGTCGAGACGGTGGTGCGACTGGAGCGCTGAGGGCGGTCCGGAAGTCCGCGCTCTTCTGCACTCTCCTGTGTTGGAAGTCAGGGCTCGATCAGGCCGTGGCGCAGCGCATAGCGCACGAGCTCCGTCGCCTTGCGCACGCCGAGCTTGCGCATCAGGCTCGTGCGATGGGCTTCGACGGTCTTGGTGCTGACGCCGAGCTCGACCGCGACCTCTTTCGCCGAGAGGCCCTCGGCGATGCGATGGAGGATCTCTCGTTCCCGGGCCGAGAGCAGCGAGAACGGATCGTCTGACTCGGGCCGCGGTGAGCGCAATCGCTCGACGATCTCCCGCGCGACTGCGGGACTGAAGTAGCTGCCGCCCTGCATCGTCTCGCGGATCGCGGTCACGATCTCGGCCACCCTTCCGTTCTTCAGGATGTAGCCGTCGGCGCCGAGGGAGATCGCGCTCTGGATGAACGCGGGATCGCTGTGCACGGAGAGCAGGATCACCTTCGTGCCCGGGAAATCCATCCGCAACCGCTCGAGCGTCTCGAGCCCACCGAGCCGCGGCATCGTGATGTCGAGCACGACGACGTCGGGACGCAGGGCTTCGACCTGGACGAGCACCTCGCGTCCGTCCGAGGCCTCGCCCGACACCTTGAAGTCGGACTCGGACTCGAGCAGGCGCCGTAATCCTTCTCGCACGATGCCGTGGTCGTCTGCGATCAAGATCGAGATCAT
>JANNQH010000192.1:0-3500 GCA_031400655.1 Deltaproteobacteria bacterium
CCCGGGCCGACCACGACAGACGAGGCGTGCGGCACCGGGCGGCCCGGTCACGACCCACGGATCGACCTGCGTCGCGAGGAAGAGGCCCGGGGCATCGATCCGGCGGGCGTGCTCGAAGGCCGCCTCGATCCAGGCGATCGCCGCCGCGTTGCGCGCCGTCGTCAGCTCGGGATGCGGGTCCGGAAGCCGATCGACCCCGAGCGCATGAAAGGTCGCGAATACGACGCCGCCCTTCGTCCACATCGCGTTCTCGACGAATTCCTCGAATCCCTTCCGCGTCGTTTGCGAGTCGACCTTCATCGGCCGGCCCCCGGTCGTCCTGGCTGGAATCGGGAAGAAGAGCTTGCGCAGGTAGCCGAGGCGTTCGTGGGGATCGACGTTTCGGCAATCGAGATAGTCGTTGTCGCCCGGCGTGAGCACGAATGCCCGCGCAAATCGCTGCATCAGAGCGAAGCGATCCGAGAGGATCTCGTCCGAGCAGGGAACCTTGCCGCCGCCCCGGATGTCGCCAACGTGGAGGACCCACTCGACCCGGGGTCGTTGGCCGTTCACGTCCCGGACGAGACGTTTGAAGCGCGGAAGATCTTCGGGCGTGTAGGGCATGTCCCCGACGAGGGCGAAATCGAAGCTCCGATCGAGAAGCCCGGCCCGTGCCGCGAAGACCGGAATAAGGGCGACGGCCATCACGAAGCCGGACGCGCAGAGGACTGCGCAGACACGAAGGAGGGCGGACAAGGTTGATGCCTCCGCAGAGATTCGCGAACGAGCATACGAAGTCGCAGGGTTGCGGGTCAATTCGCCCGGGACGACGAGCGGCATCGGTCCGAGCGACCGACACGTGCCCCAAACGGGCCCCGAAGCGACCCAGGCGAGATAAATGGTATTTACCAGTGGTGCGGGAAACACCGCTGATTCTTCCTATCCCCTACCCGGCTCACGGGTGGGGAAGGGTCCTCGGTCCCAAAGGATTGGTAGTTCATGCTCAAAGAGCAGGCGCCTGGGGTCATGCTGGCCGTCGCGCCTGCAAGAGTTGGTTGCCGGACGTAATTTCCAAGGCTATCAACAAATCGCCTGCCGGCATGGTCCGGGTGGAAATACATGTTCGCGAGCAGTTTCTTCGGCGGTCGACTTTTAGCGAGAGATCGGCAGAGAGAAACCAGCAGGGAGAAGCCAGCGCCATGATGATCAAGCCCGTGTCGTTCGGTTACGCCGCCATCCTGGTGAGTGCAATGGCGGTTGCCTGTTCCCCGCCGGCCGAGAAGCCCAGCGCGGATGGCATGCCCGCCATGTCAGCCCGTGCTCCAATCACCGTCGAGGAAGTGAATGCCGCGCAGCAGGACTGGTGTGATGCCCTGCTGAGCATTTCCAAGGCGCACACCGAGGGCGCCGACTACGCGTCCATCGCGGTGTCCGTGCTGGAAACCAACTACAACTATCCAGTCGGGCGGGTGCTGTTCAAACCCACGCTGACCTTCGGCAATCAGACCTTCCGCCTGGACAAGGAAGGCGCTGCAGCCTACTTCATCGGTGGTAACCCGAGCTTCCCGAACGACGATGGTTTTGCCCTCAAGGGCTGGACCGGTTGCGCATTCGACAACGGTGCCAGCAACGATGGTGTGCTCATCGATGGCGACTTCGCTTTCACGATGGGCAACGTGATGTTGACGAATGCGACGGGCGATGTGACGACCGTAGACAAGTTCTGGGCGTTCAAGCGGGACGACGCGGGCAAGCTCCGGATCATCGTGCACAAGTCGTCACTGTCGAACGCAGTGCCCGCCGGGATGGAATAGGCAGCCACCGCACGCTCTGCCGTGATGCAGGAGCGCGACTCTCTAAAGAAAGAGTGGCGCTCGCACCGTGTGGGCTCGTGTGGACAGGAGGAGCAGTCCTTCGACCGCGCGCATGCGGTACGCACGAAAGCCCCCAAATCCGACGCTTGCCGGACCGGCGGCAAGCCGGGGAACTCGTTTCCAGCTGCGCGACTCACCCGCGGCAAACAGCCTCATTCCTCCAATGGCGCTAGTCCAGCCAGCCAACGGTTGCGGGCTCATGGTCGTAATGATGGCTCAGGGTTTCTTCTGGCCCTTCACGATCCAGAGATACAGATTCAGCGCCGCGATCACGAGCCCGACCGCGATGCCGAGACCGAGCAGCTGTCGCTCGTCGTCCCACGACATGACCTGGCCGAGGAAAGTCACAGCCATGACGGCAATGACCACAGACACCAGGTTGACCTTGAGGTCGTCGAAGGTGTGGATCTGCAGCCGGGCCGGTACTTTCACCTCGGCGTCGATGAACAGCTCGTAGAGGCTGAGCGCCATGATCAGCATCACGGTGCCGAGCAGGAACAGGTCGAAGATCTCGATGAAATACAGCATCAACGTCTTGGCACCGTTGGTCGAGATGTCGCCGGAGGCGAGAGTCCTCGTGATGACCACCAGGGTATCAACGAGTCCATAGGCGAATAGCGCCATCGCTGACGCGAGCGCACCCAGCACCGCTGGCAATCACCAGATAGCGACTTGCGTTCAGCAGCGGCCTCAGCATCGCGGATTCTTCTGGCACACGACGTGGACTCGTCGCCGGCCGAATTCTGATTTAGGCTCGTGATGAGGATCATCGAGCGTACAACGCAGGTCGACGACGCAGGCAGTCTACATTGGTTAGAGGCTCGGACGATATGGCGGGAACCCGGACCCACGAGATCACGCTGAATCTCGACGAAATCCGGGAACTATTCCTGGCACCGGAACTCGATCCGTTCGCTGGCCGCAGCCATGCCGAATCAGGCATGGACCGCATGCTGCATCAGCTGCGCGCGCGGCCACGCGGCGCGGTGCGCGCAAGGATCGTACTGCCGCATTCGCAACTCGCGCCCGACCTCGAGTCCCGCTGCCGGGAAGCATTGCAGTGTTATTGCGAGACTCGCATCGGGCAACTGACGGACCAGTCTGTCAGCTTGCGACGCGAAGGCTACGCGACCCTCGCGCGCGGCAGCGTGTTCCTCGCGGCATGCATTCTCGGGTCAACGATCGTCGCGGAGCCGATCCACTTGCCGGATATCCTGGGGCGCTTCCTGAATGAGGGTTTCGTCATCGCCGGCTGGGTCGCGCTGTGGTACCCGCTTGATGCGCTTTTGTACCTGCGCTGGCCCGTGCACCGGGACCGCCGGCTGTACGAGGCACTGAAAACGATGGAAATGAGCTTCGTCGCGGCCAGCTGACGGGCAGATCATTCCGCGAGCATCGATGATCCGATCACCGGATTTCATCGTGGTTGCACGAGCCTCGGCCGGGATCACGCCGGCGTGATCGTGAAGAGCAGATCCCCCGCGTCGATGTGCTCGCGGGCCGGGACGTGGATCTTCTTGATCCGGCCGCCGATGGGTGCTGTCACGCTCGACTTCGCTGGCCACATCACCCCGCGCGCCGCCGAGGGACCGCTGATTATGTGGAAGGTGATGCGCGAGCGTTCCGGGTCGGGATGATCATGCTGGC
>JANNQH010000193.1:0-4923 GCA_031400655.1 Deltaproteobacteria bacterium
CTCTCCTCGTTCACCGGCTTGTCGATCGCCAGCCAGAGCTGGTCGAGGGAGAACGAGTTGGCATTGCGATGACGGAACGAGTTACCGATCGACAGGTTTTTGTCCCCGTCGCCGAGCAGGCGATGGTTGTAGCTCGCCGCCACGAGGCCCGAGATGTCCACCTGTTGCAGGAACGTACCGACGGCCGAGCGCGTACCTTCCGCGCCCTCCGCGAGACCCGCCTCGGACAGCACGGCCTGCTGCTGCTCGACGGTCGCTTCAGCAGTTTTCAAGTCTTCGGAGGTCGCCTCGAGACGATCCTCCATCTCCGCCATCCGCTGCTCCATCAGCTTGAGCTGGTCCTGGACGGGATCGGCGGCGGCGACGCTCGCCCCGAGAATCGTACTCGCGGCGACCGCAACAGCAGTCATCAGTTTGGAACGCATTGGGAATCTCTCCTAGTTGGTTGTCGGACTCTCCACTCGCAGCGCGGCCGGTCCCGGAAATCCGGTGTCCGGTCGGAATGCAAGGGAATCGAACAGGGCAGAGCGCCCTGCATGACTGGCGGGAGTGGCGCGTGGATCCACCGCGCCGCGAGGCGGGCGTTCAGAATCTCGACGCGGAACGGATGAGGAGAAAGCTCTCGCTGTGGCTCTTCGCGCACGATCGCCCGATGCTCCGACGGGGGGTCGTTTGCATTGGCCCGGTGGCCTCCGCGCCGCGCTTTGAAGCGCGGCTCGCTGGCACCGATCTCGAGTCCATCAAAGACTCCGCGAGGGGCGGCAGAGTCTTTTGCATTTCGGCTCCGGGGGCGAAGCCGTTCTCGAATCGAACATGAGCGGGCTCATGTTGGCTCCGAAGTGCGACCTATAGCACACCACTTCGGCGCAAAGACCAGATGATTTCGACTGTGCGGGGGCAGAGGACTGACGATCGAGCGGGCGCGATCCCGTCGATCCAGGGAAAATCCGTCGCCTGATCGAGGTCGAAGCTCGGACGCGTGAGCGATGCGACGAGCCCGAGCGAACGCGCCCGAGCGAGCGTCTCTTCCAGGACCGAGCGCGTTGACATAACGATTTCGAAGAGCTCAACTCGGGGCTCTTTCAACGCAATCAACGCATAACCACCGCTCTGGTCGGGGGCCAGGACGAGGTCGTCTCCGTAATCGAGTCGAGCGAGCGCGTCTTCGACGTGTTCTTGCTCGAGTCCCGGACTGTCGCTTCCGCGCAGGATCACCCGCGCGGCGCCCTCGGAAGATGCTTGTACGAACGCGTTCGCCATTCGCTCCGCCAGGCCAGCGCCCAGCTGGGGCAACAATCGAAAGCCCCGTGGCGCGCGAGCCGCCAGCTCGGCGCGCGCGTCCGGTGGATCGAAATAAAGGACGGGGTCGAGGTCGAGCCGGTGCGCGAACCCAAAGCTCGCTTCGAGCACGTCGGAAAGCATCGCGTCGTAGAGCGCGGCCGCCTGGTCGAGCGAGAGGGGCGGCGAGAGCCGCGTCTTCACCCGCCCCGGTCGCGGCGCCTTGGCGAAGACCGCGAGCCAGCCCCGGCTCACGAGGATTGTGTCACGGCGCCCCGGGCGGATGAATCATCCGATGCGGCGACGAACGGAAGCGCCGCCACCCGGGCGCTGCCCCCGGCGAATTCGACCCGCGTTCCGATCTCCGCGTGCTCCCGTCGCACGTAGCCAAGGCCGATCGGCCCCTCGGTCGGCGAGACCACGACGCTCGTGATCTCTCCCGTCGCCCTTCCCGACGCCGAGAGCGGCGCGCCCGGTCGAGGCGACTCCGTGCCCTCGAAGCGGAGGCCGACCAGCAGATGGTTCACCTGCCCTCGCGAGCGAAGCCTCGCAACGATCTCCTGGCCGACATAGCAACCCTTGTTGTTCGCGATCGCCCGCTCGAGGCGGGCCTCCGGCGGCAGCACCTCTTCGTCGAGCTCCGCGCCGAGCGCCGGAATGCCTGCCTCGATCCGGAGCATCTCGAGCAGCGCTGCGTCGCCGGCGACGGCATCGACGCCGAGTGATTTCGCAGCGTCCTCGAGAGCGCCCCGCACCGCCGTCCGCTCGGCCGGCGCGACGCGCAGCTGGAATGCCCGCTCGCCACTCCAGCCGAAGCCCGCCACCAGGGCACGCATCCCCGCGATCGCGACCTCGCCCCACGCCTCGGAGGCAGGTAGCGATGCCCCATCACTCGCCTGCGCGAGGACGTCCCCCGCCCGCGCCCCCTCGATCCCGATTACGGCGAGCTCATCGCTCCGGTCGGCGAGCACGACGTCGTCGGCGATGATCATCTTCTCGAGCACTGCCCGGATCCGCGCGAGCTCGCTCTTGCTGCACTCGAGCAACAGGGCCTCGCCGATCCGCCCGACGTGCAGATCGGCGACGATGGCACCGCGATGCGTCAGGAGCAGCGCATAACACCCCGCTCCTTCCCCGCGCTTCTCGATCGCCTTGACGTCGGCCGTGATCATCCCGTCGAGCCAGCGGATCCGATCCGTCCCGCGCACCTCGAGCAGGCCGCGATCCTGCATCTCGAAGAGGCCGATACCCTGCCGGACCCGCGTCGTCTGTGCCCGGTCGGTCATGAAGCCGAACCTTCCTTTCTCTCGCCCGCACGCGCCGGAAGCGAGCCGAAAAGGCGCTGCGAGCGCGCCTCCTGCTGCTTCGACCATTCTTCGAATCGCGCGCGCATCGCGTCGTATTCCGACTCCGTGTCGATGTCGAGGGCACAGCCGCCGCTCTCGGTCACGGCGAAGACGAACTTCGTGTCGAGCAGCTTCGCGATCGTCTTGCGATTGATCTCGAGGGTCACGAGGCGGCCCAGCCAGCGCGCGAGACGCCGTCTTCCACTCCGGTCGGCGATGCCCGCCATGTGCATCACGCCGAACAGGACGGCGATCTTGAGGCCACCCACGCGGGAGAGAAGCAGCCGGAGGGCCAGTACGAACATGTTCCAGAAGTGGCGCTGGTGGCGGTGCTCGTACATCTCTTCGATCCGGTCGAGACGGCCGATCCGCGCGGGCCGCGCATAATGGAGATTGTTCTGGCGGAGACGGCCGTCGCGGGTATTGAAGTAGGCGACCTCGATGCCGGCTTCACCGGGCGCCGTCGACCTGAAGACCTCGAGGGCGTCCGCCGGACACAGCCCCAACACGTAGTCGGCTTCGCCTCGACTCACGCGCGCCTGCGCCGCCTGCACGAAGGCGGAGATCTCCTGCGGCGTCGCGAGCGGCACGTCGCCCGAGAGGTAGAGGACCTCGCGGTCGAGATCTTCGGGGCCTGGATCGCGCCCCACGCGGACATCGCCCGAAAGGACGCGGCGATAGGTCTCCCAGGCGTTCGAGATGAGGTCGCGCTGCTGCGCAACGAGATGCAGCGGCTTTCGAAGGGCCTGCTGCAACTTCGGCGACGAGAATGCGAGCTCGAGCTTCTCGAGATCCCCGACCACCCAGACGGAATCGACCTCGGGCACGGCCTGGAGCGTCCGGACCACGTGAGCGACGAGCGGGAGTCCATCGAGCTCGAGATAGACCTTGCTCTTCCCGTAGACGGCCTTCGCCGCACGACTATCCCCGGCCGTCACGATCGCGGGGACGCCCATCGCTAGGTTCCGGTCGCTTCTTCGAGCAGAAAGATCACCTGCATGGTGACGAGATACTCGACGATCGTCCCGTCTTCGACGCGCGCCTTCTCCTCGAGGACCTTGATGCCCGTGATCCCGCGCAGCGTCCGGCGCGCGCGGGCGACACCGAGCTCCGCCGCTTCCTGCCAGCTGTGGGGCGACGCGGAGGTGATGGTCGAGACGGACGCGATGGCCATGGTCGGGGAACCTCAGAGTTTGCGGCGGAGACTCGCGCCCGCGCCGCGCGATCGATGGGTCTGCCTCTCGTGGCCTACCAGTGGGGCTCGGTATGCGGGGCAATGTCGAAATGGAGCCGGAGCTGGATGCGGTACTCGGCGATGCCGCCGTCCTCGACCTTGAGGCGCTTCTCGACGACGTCGAAACCGGTGATCCCGCGAAGCGTGCGATTGGCGCGGGCCACGACCGACTGCGCCGCGTCCTCGAAGGAGGTCGGACTCGAGCCGATGACCTGGCTGACCTTGCTGATCCACATCGACGGGGGATCTCCTGTCTGGCGACGCGCTCAGGACCGGGGGAACGGCCGAGCTCGGGATCAATCTAGCGCGGCGCGGTGGGGGCTGCCGCGATCGGAGGCGGGGATCATCGATCGCTCGAGCGACCCGCCTCTGTCAAACTCGACGCGCCATGCATTCGGGCAGCGCGAATCACACGATACCGGTCGAGGTCCTGGAGCCGAGCGCCCCCGCGCCGGCCCTGTTGCCCGCGCTGCGGTCGACTGGCATCGGCCTGGCCGATGCTTTCGCCTATTCGAGCGGACTGGCGGCAGCGGTCGGCGGGGCCGTCACGTACGCGGTCAGCGAGAGCTTGGAGGCGCCCGGGACCTGGCATTCGGCCGCGCTCGTCGCGAGTGCTGCTTTCTTCATCTACAACCTCGACCGCATTCGCGACGTGGACCGGGATGGCGCGAGCTCGCCTTCGCGCTCGACCTTCATCGTGCGACGACGGTGGGTGCTCGCGCGGGCGGCGGCCGTGGCGGCGCTAGGCGTCGCGGGCTTGATCGCGACGGCGCCCACCTCGGTCGCGCTCCTCGCCGTGCCGATCGGGACAGTCGGCCTGTTTCACCGCCGTCTCAAGCGCGGCATTCGTTGGAAGGTGGCCTACGTGGCCTCGGCCTGGACCGCCGCCTGTGTCGGGATTCCGTGGCTCTGGACCGAAGGCAGCCACGGCATCGAATCCGCGCTCTGGGCACTCGGGTTCGTCGGGCCGAGCCTCGTGGCGAACCTGGTCGCGTCGAATCTGCGGGACGGCAAGCTCCGCGAATCGCCCTGGCGTCCTCGCCGAACGCTCGCCTTCGCATTCTT
>JANNQH010000194.1:0-6398 GCA_031400655.1 Deltaproteobacteria bacterium
GGCGAGCTGAAACCCATCGAGCTCGTCGACGCCGCGATCGAACGCATCGAACGCGTCAATCCACAGTTGAACGCCGTGATCCATCCGCTGTTCGAGAAGGCGCGCGCCGAAGCGACATCGCCTGCGCTCGCTCGCGGTCCCTTTCGCGGCGTGCCCTTCGTCGTCAAGGACGCCGTCTGCACGACCGCGGGCGACCCGTATCACGCCGGCATGCGCTTCCTGAAGCGCCACGCCTATCGTGCCCCCCACGACAGCGAGCTGGCCCGGCGCTTCCGCGCGGCGGGCTTTGTGTTCGTCGGCAAGACGAATACGCCGGAGATGGCGCTTTCCGTGACGACCGAGCCCCTCGCCTACGGCCCAACGCGCAATCCCTGGAACCTCGAGCGATCGACGGGCGGCTCGAGCGGTGGATCGGCGGCCGCGGTCGCCGCCGGCCTCGTCCCCGTCGGTCATGCCAACGACATGGGCGGCTCGATCCGGATCCCGGCCTCGCATTGCGGGCTCGTGGGACTCAAGCCCTCCCGCGCCCGCAGCACCCTCGCCCCCGCCTTCGGCGAATACTGGGGCCCGCTGACCCACGAGCACGTCGTGACCCGCAGCGTCCGCGACAGCGCCGTCGTGCTCGACTGCATCGCCGGCCCCGCCGCAGGCGACCCGTACACGGCGCCGCCCTTCGCCCGCCCGCTGCACGAGGAGCTGAGTGCTCGACCGGGAGTACTCCGCATCGGCTTCGTGACGGCGGCGGGCTCGGAGCCGACGCATCCCGACTGCATCGCCGCGGTCGAACGCACGGCCGCCCTGCTCGCCGAGCTCGGCCACCGCGTCGAGCCCGCCCGCATCCCCGAGCTCGACGCGCCCGTGATGGGACCGTGGATCGGCCCCGCTGTTGCCCGCGACCTCGATCGTTATGCCGCGCTCATCGGTGAGAAGATCGGCCCCGAAGACGTCGAGCCCCTGAACTGGATGATGGCCGAGCAGGGCCGCGCGATGAACGCCGTCGAGTACGTGAAGCAATCCGAGGCGGCCTGGAGCTGGGGCCGCGCGCTCTCCGCCCACTGGGGCCGCGACTTCGACCTGCTGCTGACGCCGACCGCGGCCGCCCCGCCGCCGCCGCTGGGCGAGCTCGGCCCACTCGCGCCGCTGCCCGAGCTGCTCGGAAAGCTCGGCGCCTACACGGTCTTCTGCATGCCCTTCGATGTAACGGGCCAGCCCGCCATCTCGCTCCCGCTCCACTGGAACGCCGAGGGCCTCCCGGTCGGAATCCAGCTGGCGGCGGCGTATGGACGGGAAGACGTGCTGATCCGGATCGCGGCGCAGCTCGAGGACGCGCGGCCGTGGCGGGACCAGCGGCCGCCGGTGCATGCGTGAGCGAAATCCGGTCTTTTCCTGAGGGCCCGTCGGCGATTGCCTAGCAACGCTCCGGCGCGAGAATCTTCGCCGCCTCCGCCTCGACCGCCGTCCCCTCGAAGAATCGGGGATTCATGCGCCCGTGGAGCCGGACGGCATTCGCGAACGTGAAGTCGCGGAAATCCTCCGTGCTCATCAGCCCTTCGTCACAGAGCTCCCACGCTTCGCCCACCACGTGCCGCATGTCCGCCACGTCAAAATGCCCGATGTCGCTCCCGAAGATCGCCTGGAATCGAACGGAAAGCGGAGTCATCCGCGTATCGAAGGCCAGCACGTTTGCCCGATCGTCGGCCTCACAGCCAAAGAAGAGCCTCGCCGCATAGCGGTCCGCGAAATCCGCCTCACCCGAGAGCTCCATCGCCGCCCACTCGTCGAGGTCCGCGGGCTCGACGTTCGCGGTGAAGAAGTTCTCGAGGCTCTGGTCGAACTGGTCCATGCGGCCCTCGGCGAAGCGGCCCGCATAGCGCTCGACGAGCGCGCGGTAGCCCGGGCGGTCGAGGTTCGCGGGATTCGTGTTGGCGAGGCCTGCGACCGAGCGCTTCTCCCAGAGGCTCATCATGTGGGCCATCTGCTGGAAGGCCCAGCCCATGCCGCCTTCGAGCAGGGCGAAATTCAGCGTCGGGAAGCGGCGCGTGACGCCGCCCATCACGAGAGACTTGGCGAGCGCCGCCTGGTGCATCGCGTGATTGCCGATGTGGTTGAAGCTGTAGCTCGAGATCGAGCGGCCGACCCAGGGAATCGTCGGCAGCGTCCCGGCGTGGGCCGTGACGGCGACGCCAAGCTCGACGCAGCGCTTCCAGAAGGGATCGTAGTCGTGCTCGGAATCGACGCCGTAATGGTCCAGCCAATGCGCGTCGGGAAAGGCCTGGGGCGCCGTCTCGTGGAGCCCGGGAATCGGCCGCGGCACGCCCGTCGGAATCATGATCACCTTGTGGCGCAGGCGAATGACCGCGTGCTCGAGCTCGTCGATCGCCTCCTGCGGCGTGTTCATCGGGATGACCGCGACCGGACAGATCCGATCCGCGTACTCGGCGTACATGTCGGCTTGCAGCGTATTGAGAGCGCGGCAGCCGATCCGGCGCCGCTCTTCGTCCAGCTCGATCGGAAGGAAGAGGCCGAGACCTCCGTAGACGATCGTGAAATCCCAGCCGAGCTCGGGCATGCGCTCGTAGAGGAGCCCCGGGAGCACGGCGGTCGCGGCGTCCTGCAGATTGCGCGTCGGCATGCCCCACCAGGCGGGCCGCCGTGTCCGCCAACGCCTGCGCTCCGCCCAGCTCTGGTCCGTCCAGCCCGAGAAATCGCCGCCGCGGTGGCCCCCGCCCGTTCCGCTCGAGAGGAAGCCCTGGCGATAGCGACGGCCGAACTCGGGGCCACCCACCTTGTCGATCGCCTCGAGGAAGCCCGGGTAGAACTCGTTGATGTGGGCGTCGCCATCGATGATGGGATGGCTCAGGCGGGCACGGATCTCGGGACCGGTCAGATGGGCCTCTCGGGCGTGTTGGGTCATGGGGGCTCCTTCTTCGGCAAGCGGGATCGGCGTCAGGCGGCGAGGTGGTAGAGCGCGGCGGAGTTTCGATGGAGGATCGCCTCCGCCACATCGGGCGACATCGGTGCGATCAGCTCGCTCACGATCTTGAGGGTGTTTGGATAGGTCCCGTCCGAGTGCGGAAAGTCCGAGGCCCAGAGGATCCGATCGGCGCGCATGCCAGGCAGCGCGTACTGCACGCTGTAGTCGTCCTGGAACGTGACGTAGATGTTCTCGTCGAAGTACTCCGAGGGCATCCGCGTAATGGAGCCGAATTTCTGCCAGTGGCGGTGGCGTTCGAAGGTGTGGTCCATGCGGTACTTGAAATGCGGGACCCAGCCAGCGTCCGCTTCGACACAGATGACCTTGAGCTTCGGGTGGCGCTCGAAGACACCGCCGAAGATCAGCATCGACATCAGATCCTGGTTGCCGCGGATCGTGATCAGGTGCTGGATGATCTTGTGGCCACGTTGGTGGTCGCCGATGTCGCCGCGGGTCGTCAAGATGTGGAACGAGACTGGGATATCGAGCTCGACGCAGGCGCGCCAAAAGGGATCGTAGTCGGGATGATCGTAATCGTGGAAGGCGGGATTGCCGGAGAGCATGACGCCGCGGTAGCCGAGACGCTTCGACTCCTCGAGCTCGGCGATGCCCTCCTTCACGTTGCGCAGTCCGATCTGCGGGAGCATCACGAGGCGCTCGGGATCGGCCTCGTGGAAGCGCAGGATCCAGCGGTTGTAGGCGTCGAAGCAGGCTTTGCGGAAATCGACGTCGGGATGGTTGCAGAGGACCATCCCCATGCTCGGGTAGATGATCTCGGCCGCGATGCCGTCCTCGTCCTGGAGCGCCAGGCGCGCCTTCGGATCGTGGCCCGCCGGATGCAGCTCCTCCCAGCGTCTCGGCTTCCCGAAATCCTCGGGCGGTCGACCGGCGGTGCACACGAGTCCCATCGGGACGCCCTCCGCCATCGGGAGGTTGGGAATCGTGAAGATCGCGCCGCCACGCTCTTGCTTATAGGCCGCCCGCGGACGCACGTCGCGGTAGCGCGGATCGATCTCCGCGTAGGTGTCGTCGTTTTCGGCGACGTGGGAATCGGCGGAGATGAGTCGCTTGCGCATGCATGATCCTCCCGGGTCGAGCTCCGAGCTGCGGAGAACGCCTCCAGCATCGCGCACGCGAAGCACTCCGCAACCGTCGATTCGCCCTTCCCCACCTCCGCGATTTGAGAGAGAATGGATTCAGGCGAGCCCTTCCCGATGCGCGGCGCGCCCGAGGAGGAAGCGACGATGGACTTCGAAGTCAAACCGACCGGCTCCGGTGTCGGCGCCGAGATCATCGGCCTCGACCTGTCTCGTCCGGTCTCCGAAGCGACCCGCCGGGCGCTCTACGACGCCTGGCTCGCCGCCGGCATCCTGGTCTTCCGCGGCATCGGGATCACTCCCGAGCGCCACGTCGCCCTCTCCCACTGCTTCGGCGACCTCGATATCCACCCCGTCGAGAGCGTCCGCCTCCCCGGCCATCCCGAGATCATCGAGCTGACGAGCCGCGGCAAGAACGAGCCGATCGTCCACTACATCGACGACCAGCCGATCGTCGGCCGCATCCCCTGGCACAGCGACATGATCTACACGACGAGCCCCTGCCGCGGTGCGCTGCTGCGCATGCTCGAGCGCCCCGCGCGCGGCGGCGAGACCGGCTGGATCGACACGGCCGCCGCCTGGGACGCGCTCTCGCCGGCCATGAAACAGCGAATCGAAGGACTCGAGGCCCGCTTCGACTTCGTCGTCAACATCTGCGACATGCGTTTCGGCAAGCCCGCGAACATGCGCTTCGGAACCCTCGGCAGCCAGGATTTCGGAACGTTCACACCGGTCGCCCATCCCCTCGTCTGGACCCATCCCGAGAGCGGCCGCAAATCCCTGGCGCTCTCACCGATCCACCTGATCGAGATGGTCGACATGCCGCGCGACGAAGGCGACGCGCTGCTCGAGGAGCTCGTCGAGCACACGATCGGCGGCCGCTTCACCTACCTCCACGATTGGCAATTGAACGACATCGTGCTCTGGGACAACTGGCGGACGATGCACTCCGCCCTCGGCACGCCGCTGGGCCTGCATCGCGTCGTGCAGCGGACCTCCCTGAAAGGCGAGCGGGAAGTCGGCAGGCTGCTCGCCCACTGATCTTCGAGCGGATCTATGAGCCGATCACGAGATCCGCGACCGACCGGATATCGATCGTGTTCGCACCGTAGTTCGTGACGGCCAGCATCCCGAATTTGATGTCGATCCCGTGCGGAAAATCGTACCCCTCGATGCTGCCGAGGTCCTCGAGCGAGTCGGAATCGAGGATCTTCACGCAGTCGTTGCGCTGATCGGTCAGGAAGAGCCGGCCGTCGTAGAGGACGCACGCGTCGAAATGGGTGTCCGGCCAGCTGCGCAGCGGCCCGAGCTCAGATCGCCCGGATTCGAGATCGAATTTCACCCGACAGACGTCCGAGCCGTAGGGGACCTGCTGCCGCCGGCGCGGTGCACCATGGACCGCGAGCACGATCATCTCCCGCTCGGAGACGAACGCGATGTCCTGGGTCTTCCGCGGCAGGTCGACGTGGATCGTCGGCTTGCCGAGGGCGAGATCAAAGAACCGGACACCCGTCGGCGACGAGCCGACCGTCGCCGCGACGAGGTCGCGGGTCAGGAACTTGACGCCGTGGAGCTTGCTGTCGAGGTCGAAATCGAGATCGCGCACGAAGGTGAGGCGCTCGCCCTCGCGGCGGAACTGGCCGAGCGAGCCGTGATGGAAGTTGCTGAGGACCACGTTCTCGCCCGCCGGGTCCGAGTCGGCGAGATCTGTCTCGACGGGGATCCCGCGATAGCTGGTCGAGATCGCGTCGAGGATCCGGTGGGTCCGTCGCTTGGCGTCGAAGCGGACGAGATAGAGCTTCTTCTCGAGGAACGAGGCGCAGACCAGCGTCTCCGGGTCGAGCAGCTTGACCGACGTGACGGTCGCATAACGCCCCCGGCGCTCGAGATAGACCGGTCGCAGGCCCCTGCCCGTGAGGTCGGGAAGCGGGATGACGAAGGCACCCTCCGACGGGCGTGCGCGCTGCGCACGGCGCGCGCGGCGCGCCTGGATCCGGCGGCCGCTCCAGGGCGTGACTTCGAGTGCGGAGCGCAGCCCGGCGTCGAATGATTCCCGGAAGGAACGGAGCATCGCGGCCAGCTTACCGCTGCGGATGCGGGTGAGCGACGGCTAGCCTCCCGCGACCGCCGGTGGGAGGCCGATCCTTGTCCGACATCTTCATCGTGGGCTCTCCCCGCTCCGGCACGAGCTGGCTCCGCACCCTGCTTGCGAGTCACCCGGACCTCGCGTCGCCCCACGAGCTCCATCTCTTCGACCGCTACCTCGTGCCGATCGAGCAGGCCTGGCAGACGGAGGAGACGGCCCTGCAGCGGCGCCTCGCCGCCGG
>JANNQH010000195.1:0-4727 GCA_031400655.1 Deltaproteobacteria bacterium
GTCCTCGACATCGCGAAGGAGCGCGGCTGCACGCCCTTCGACGTCGTCTGCGACGTATCCCTCGCCGAGAACCTGACGACCCGCTTCGAGATCGTCTTCGCGAACGACGACGTCGAGGGAGTGACGAAGCTGCTGACGACCGACGGCTGCATCCTCGGTCTCTCGGATGCGGGGGCCCACGTCGGCCAGATCTGTGACGCCGTCATGCCGACGGATTTCCTGTCGCGCTGGGTGCGGGACCGCGCGCTCATGAGTGTCGAGAGCGGCATTCACAAGCTGACCGGCGAGATCGGTCACGTGCTCGGCCTCGATCGCGGTGTGATCCGCCCCGGCGCGATGGCCGACGTCATCGTGCTCGACTGGGAGCGCGTGGCGCCGGGCCCGATCCGACGCGTCACCGACATGCCGGCCGGCGGCGACCGCCTGATCGCCGATCGGCCTGGCGGCATCGACCATGTGCTGGTCAACGGCGTGGCCATCCGCAGCGAGGGCGAGTCGCTGCTCGAGCACCTCGAGCAGTTTCCGGGACAGGTGCTTCGCAGCGCGGTCTGAGGACGAAGTGTGATGCCGCATCCGCGACGATTCCGATTCGGGCTGAAGTTCCGCGCCGCGAAGGATGGCGCTGCGCTCGCCGAAATGGCACAGCGCGCCGAGGGGCTCGGCTATTCGACGATCCTCGTCTCCGACCACCCGACCCACCCACAGCTCGCGCCGCTCGCAGCCGCGACCGCGCTTGCCTGCGCCACGACGCGGCTGCGCGTCGGTTCGAGCGTGTTGGCGAACGACTTTCGACATCCCGTGGTGCTTGCGAAGGAGATCGCGACCCTCGATCTGATCTCGGGCGGCCGCGTCGAGCTCGGTATCGGCACGGGTTGGAAGAAGGCCGAGTACGAGTCGATGGGGCTGAGCTTCGACCGGGCGGGAGGGCGGATCGAGCGGCTCCGCGAGTCGATCGCGATCCTGCGCGGATTCTGGTCGGGGAATCCGTTCGAGCTCGAGGGCAAACATTATTCGATTCGTGAGCTGTCGGGGTTCCCGCTGCCGGTGCAGGATCCGCTGCCGATCCTGATCGGCGGGGGAGGGCGGAAGGTCCTGTCGCTCGCGGCGCAGGAGGCGGACATCGTTGGCATCAACCCGGCGGCGCGGTCCGGGGAGCACGATGCGGCGACGGATCTCGATTCGACGGCGGCGGTGACGGACGAGAAGCTGCGCTGGGTTGCGGAGGCGGCGGAAGCGCGGATGAGTAAGCTCGAGATCTGCATGCAGGTCTATGCGGATTGCGTGACGGAGAGTCGGGCCGAGGGGAATCGGGTGTTGCAGGCGCGTTATGCGTTCTCGCTCGAGGAGGCGCGGAAGGTGCCTTATGCGTGGGTCGGGAGTGTTGAGGAGATCTGTGCGGGGTTGGAGGAGAAGAGAGAGAGGTGGGGCGTCAGCTATTGGGTCGTGCCGGAGGCGGCGATGGAGAGCATGGGGCCCGTGGTGGAGAAGATGACGGGGCGGTGAGTCTTGGGATGGCGTCCGTCCGCGGAGGCGCCGGACAACGACGCCAGATTGGTCAAGTCGGATGAGAGCGTCCGTCCGTCCCGAAAGTTCGCCCGTTACTTGCCGTTCTGGGTCGAGAGGCCATTTAAGCAAGAGTCTGGATGGCGCGCGGGCATTGGCGAAGTCGCCATATGAATCCAGGGTTTGCCCATTTAAGCGATTGCCGGAACGGGGCGCTGGATCGAAGTGGCGGGGATGATGATTGGGCGGTCAGCGTCGAGGCCGCGCGCACCCTGCTGAAGAGCGGCAGGTCCTCAAGCTCGCTCGCCGCCGCCGGGGGGTGGCCGCCGGCGATCTCGCGGCGGCAGGCATTCATCGCCAGGTCCTGACCCGTCTGGTCGCGACCGGAGAGCTCGAGCGGGTCGCGCGTGGCGTGTCCGGCATCCCGATCAGCTCCCGACCGAGCACCACGGGCTGGCAATCGCGAGCGCGGCGGTTCCGCAGAGCGTCGTGTGCCTGCTGTCTGCGCTGCGGTTCCACGACATCGGTACGCAGACTCCCTTCCAGGTCTGGATCGCCCTCGATCGACGCGCGCGGCGACCGGCATTGAAGTACCCGCCGCTTCGCGTGGTCCGCTTCACGGGTGCGGCGCTCACCGAGGGAGTCGAGTCGCATCGAATCGAGGGGCGAACTGTGCGCATCTACAAGGTGGCCAAGACCGTCGTCGATTGTTTCAAGTGCCGAAACAAGATCGGACTCGACGTGGCGCTGGAAGCCCTGCGAGAGGCGTGGCACGCGCGCCGGTTCACGACGGAGGCGCCCTACCGGTACGCAGTCATCTGTCGCGTTCATCGCATCATGCGCCCCTATCTCGAAGTGCTCGCGGCGTGAGCGACGCAGCGGAGCTGCCGCTCTTCTTGCATGGGTGCCTGCTCGCGCGGCATCGGAGCGCGACGTGAAGCATTCTCCTGGCCCCCTTCGGCCATCGAAGGAGCCATGCCCCCCGCCTGGCTCAAGAGCCGAGCGCGCCGGTGGTGGAATCGCTCGGCAGGGGTTAATAAAGGAAGGTCCCCCCAGAGGGGATTGCCACATCCCGCTCCAGGTCCGAGGTCCCGATTGCCCGCCCGTAAGAAGAAGACCGCAGCCTCCGGCGCGACCGGCGCCAACATCGGATACGAAGCCCAGCTCTGGCAGATGGCCGACGCGCTGCGCGGCAGCATGGATGCGGCCGAGTATAAGCACGTCGTCCTCGGCCTCATCTTCCTCAAATACATCTCGGACGCCTTCGAGGAACGCCATGCCGCCCTCGTCGCCGAGAAGGCCCAGGGCGCCGATCCCGAAGATCCGGACGAGTACCGCGCCCAGGGCATCTTCTGGGTTCCGCCGGCGGCGCGCTGGCCGCACCTGAAGGCGCAGGCCCGCCAGAGCACGATCGGCCAGATCGTCGACGATGCTATGACCGGGATCGAGCGCGACAACCCGGCGCTCAAGGGCGTGCTGGCCAAGGACTACGCCCGTCCCGCCCTCGACAAGCAGCGCCTCGGCCAGCTGATCGAGATGATCAGCAACATCCAGATCGGCGACGAGCCCCTGCGCGACATCGCTCGGGAGCTGGTCGAGACCGTTCGGAAGAACGTCACGATCGACTGGACATTGCGCGAGAACGTCCGGGCAAAGCTGCGGGTCATGGTCAAGCGGATCCTGCGGAACTACGGCTATCCGCCGGACAAGCAAGCGAGGGCGACCGAAACCGTCCTGGAGCAGGCGGCGTTGTTGTCGGCGGATTGGGTGACGGCGTGATCGCGTCCGGCCGCGGAGTTCTTGAGAAACTCTTGAGGCAACGGCCATTGTCGGCAGGACGTGGGTTCGCGATAGGTTGCCGAGATGGGAAGATCCTGCCCATCGCAGGGAAGGGCGATCGCGCGTGCGAGGTGGTAACGCGATGACATCTGGCGTACCCGACAATGCCCGTGGCGAGATCGTCATGTACGAGGCCCCCGATGGTGACGTTCGGGTGGAGGTACGCCTGGAGCGGGAGACCGTCTGGCTCACGCAGCAACAGCTGGCGGAGCTATTCGGGCGAGAACGGTCGGTCATCTCAAAGCACCTGCGCAATCTGTTCCGGGATGGCGAGCTCGATGAGGGAAGCAATGTGCAAATTCTGCACATTCCTGGCTCCGACAAGCCTGTCCGCTTCTACAACCTCGACGTGATCATCTCCGTCGGTTACCGGGTCAAATCCCTTCGCGGCACACAGTTCCGAATCTGGGCCACGCAGACCCTCCGCGACCATCTGGTGAGCGGCTACACCCTGAACCGCCAGCGCTTCGAGCAGAGTGCCCGCGAGCTGGAAACAGCCCTCGCGTTGGTGCGCAAGACAGCGGCAGGCGACGCGCTGACTGCGGACCAGGGCCGTGGGCTCGTCGACATCATCGCTCGCTACACCCAGACCTTTCTGCTGCTGCAGCGGTATGACAAAGGCCTGTTGCAGGATCCGAAGGGTCAGTCGGGCGGCGACCTCCCGACTGTGGACTTGGCGCGTTCGGAGATCGCGCGCCTCAAGGGCGATTTGATGGCCCGGCGCCAGGCCAGCGATCTGTTCGGCCGCGAGCGCGACGCGGGATTGGCGTCGATCTTCGGGAATCTGGATCAGAGCGTATTCGGGAAGCCCGCCTACCCGACCATCGAATCGAAGGCTGCCCATCTGCTTTATTTCGTGATCAAGAACCACCCGTTTTTGGACGGCAACAAGCGGATTGGCTCGTTCCTGTTCGTCGATTTTCTGCACCGTAATGGACGCCTGTTCAGAATGGGCGAACTGGTCATCAATGATGTGGGCCTCGCCGCTTTGGCCCTCCTGGTCGCAGAATCGGCCCCCTCGGCCAAGGAGGTCATGATCCGACTCGTGATGAACATGCTGGCGGCCCCTTCGGGCTGAGCGTCGTCGGCGAATCGGACCAGGCTTGTCGTCTACAGGAAACCACGGGCTCCTCTTGGATTTCGCCGCCGCTCTCATCTGCCGGTCGGCCTTGTCATTTAATTGATCACGCGTTTAAATAATGCCCGTGGCCAGCTCCGCCCCGACCCTGAAACGCCGCTCCCGCCCCCGCCGTGTCGGCCGACCCCGCGTGCGGGCGACGGCTGCCGACGTGCGCGCCGATCTACTCACCGCCGCCGCTGCCGCCTTCAGCGCCCGCGGCTACGAATCCGTCTCCCTGCGCGACGTCGCGAAGCGCGCGGGCACG
>JANNQH010000196.1:0-3233 GCA_031400655.1 Deltaproteobacteria bacterium
GCGGGCGAGCACACGTTCGTCGACGAGCGGACGGGCGCGTTCGGGAGCCGCGTGCGGGTTCGCCGCGCGCCGGTCGGCGTGTGTGCGGGGATCATTCCCTGGAACGTGCCGCTCTTTATTGCTGCGATGAAGCTCGGGCCGGCGCTGGCGGCGGGCTGCACGATGGTGTTGAAGGCTTCGCCCGAGACGGCGCTCGACGCCTATCTGCTGGCCGAAGCGGTCGAGGAGATCGGGCTTCCGCCCGGCGTCATCAACATCGTCGCGGCGGGCCGCGAGACGAGCGAATACCTCGTCCGCCATCCCGGCATCGACAAAGTCAGCTTCACGGGCAGCACCGCCACCGGCAGCCGGGTCGGCGGTATCTGCGGCGAGCTGATCCGACGCTGCACCCTCGAGCTCGGCGGCAAGTCGGCGGCGATCGTGCTCGAGGACGTCGATCTCGGGGCGGCGCTCCAGCCGCTGCTCGGCTCGGCGCTCTTGAATAACGGCCAGGCCTGCGGTGCACAGACGCGGATCCTCGCGCCGCGCTCGCGCTACAAGGAGATCGTCGAGGCGCTCGGCGCGGCGGTCGGCGCGATGAAGCTCGGCGATGCGCTGGATCCCGCGACGAACATCGGGCCCGTCGTGAGCGCGCGCCAGCGCGACCGGATCGAGGGCTACCTCGCTTCGGGCAAGGAGCAGGGCGCGCGGGCGGTCTGCGGCGGCAACGTTCCGAAGAATCTCGCCAAGGGTTATTTCATCGAGCCGACGGTCTTTGCCGACGTCGACAACTCGATGAAGATCGCGCAGGAGGAGATCTTCGGTCCGGTCCTCTCCGTGATTCCGTACTCAACGGAGGACGAGGCCGTCGCGATCGCGAACGATTCGCCCTACGGACTCTGCGGATCGGTCTGGACAAAGGACATCGAGCACGCCGCCGACATCGCGGCCCGCGTCCGCACCGGCTGCGTCGCCGTCAACTCGGCCACGATCCTCGACTTCCACGCGCCCTTCGGCGGCTTCAAGAAATCGGGCATCGGCCGCGAGCTCGGTCCCGAAGGCATCGGTCCCTACACCGAGTATCAGTCCATCATCCTGCCCGCTCAGGGCTAGAGGAGAGAACGCCATGCAGAAGAAGCTCCAGTTCTACATCGACGGACGCTGGGTCGACCCGATCGAAGGTCGCACCTGCAACGTGATCAACCCCGCCAGCGAGGAGACGATCGCCCAGGTCGCGCTCGGGAGCGCCAAGGACGTCGACCTTGCGGCGAAGGCCGCGCGCCGGGCGTTCGAGACGTTCTCGCAGACGACGCGTGAAGAGCGACTTGCGCTTCTCGGCGCGATCGTCGTCGCTTATCAGAAGCGCTACGACGAGATGGCCGAGACGATCTCCCGCGAGATGGGGGCGCCGCTCTGGCTCTCGAAGGTCGCCCAGGCGGGCACGGGGCTCGGGCATCTCGCGGCGATGATCGAAGTGCTGAAGACCTACGAGTTCGAGAAGATGCACGGTAAGACGCTGATCCGGCGCGAGGCGGTCGGGGTCTGCGGGCTGATCACGCCGTGGAACTGGCCGATCAACCAGATTATGTGCAAGGTCGCGCCGGCGCTGGCGGCGGGCTGCACGATGATCTTGAAGCCGACGGAAGTAGCACCTTTGAACGGCATCCTCGTCGCCGAGATCCTGCACGAAGCAGGCGTTCCGGCCGGCGTCTTCAATCTCGTGAACGGCGACGGCCCGACCGTCGGCCAGGCCATGTCGACCCATCCCGAGATCGACATGATCTCGTTCACCGGCTCGACCCGCGCCGGCATCGAGATCGCCCGGGCCGCGGCGCCGACGGTCAAGCGCGTGACCCAGGAGCTCGGCGGCAAGTCGCCCAACATCATCCTCGACGACGTCGACCTGCAGGCGGCGATCGGCGGCGGCATGATGGCCTGCACGCTCAACAGCGGCCAATCCTGCAACTCGCCGACCCGCATGCTCGTCCCCGCCGCGCTCCACGACCAGGCGGTCGCGATCGCGAAGGCGACGGCCGAGTCGCTCAAGGTCGGTGATCCCTTCGCGGCCGATACGCGGCTCGGGCCGGTTGTCAGCGAAGCGCAGTGGAACAAGATCCAGGGGCTCATCAAGAAGGGCATCGAAGAGGGCGCCACGCTCGTGACCGGCGGCCTTGGTCGACCCGACGGGCTGACGAAGGGTTATTTCGTCAAGCCGACGGTCTTCGCGAACGTGCGCAACGACATGACGATCGCGCGCGAGGAGATCTTCGGTCCGGTGCTCTCGATCATTCCCTACAAGACGGAGGAGGAGGCGATCGCAATCGCGAACGACACCCCCTACGGCCTCGCGGGCTACGTCTCCTCGGGCAATCTCGAGCGTGCGCAGCGCGTCGCGCGCCGGATCCGCGCGGGCCAGATCTCGCTCAACGGAGCACCGCCGGATTTCTCGGCGCCTTTCGGCGGCTACAAGCAGTCGGGCAACGGCCGCGAGTGGGGCGTCTTCGGGTTCGAGGAGTTTCTCGAGATCAAGGCCATCATCGGCTGGCAGGCCTGATTCGATGATCGATCTCGGGACGGCTCGCCGCGGCCCTTCGAGGTGCCGCGTGCGAGCCGTCGCCGTTTGGGGATGCCGAGCGGAATCGATTCGCCGAGGGCGGTCATTCGGGTGCCGAAGGGTCCCCTGGTGGATTGTCCGGGCTCTGAATTTCGAGTTCGGGGAGGAATTCGCTTAGGTCGGAGACATTCTTGGCACCAAGGGCGTCCAGCTCCTCGGCATCGAGCCGGATCACGGACGAGGGCGCGGAGTTGAGCGGGCTCGGCTCGGGTCCGGCCATTCCCGGGGTGTACGACTTGTCGAGCTCGCCGGGCGGATAACAGCCGCGGCTCGGCATCTCGTTCGAGCCCCGTCGCGGCATCAGGATCGAGAGCGTGCCTCGGCACATCTCGCCCTCGGCGAGCAGCGTCGGTTTCGCGGGCGCTACGGCTTCGAGGGGAATCGCGAGCGGGTCGCTCCGGTGCGAAGCGTCCATGTCGTTCGGATCGACGTCCGATGGCCTCGAACTCGAACATCCCGCTTCGATCTGGGTTGCCCCCCCGAAGAGCACGATCAGCGAACTTGCGACGCGCATGGGTCGTTCACCTCCCGAGACTTCTGGGGTTCGCGTCATTGTACAGCCGGGTGTTCGCGGATGGACTCGGGGGACCAGGATCGAACCGCTTTCGCCCCCCCCCCCCCCCCCCCCCCCACAACCCCC
>JANNQH010000197.1:0-2025 GCA_031400655.1 Deltaproteobacteria bacterium
CGGGACGGCCGGCGGGTCGTTACGCGCGTTGGCTGATCACCGGCTCCCAGTGCATCAGCCAGGCGCGGGCGCGCGGGATCGACGTCTCCTCGCTGCCGACGGTGGTTCCGAAGATCGTCTGGTAGGGCGGGAGCGGCGACATGCCGGTGGCTATGCCGGGGAAGATGCCGGGGATCGCGCCCGGCGCCTGCTTGTCGGGCGACGCGAGGATGGCGAGGTGATGACCCGCACCGCGCCCGTCGGCGTCGCTCGTGACGAGCCAGCGGACGGGACCCTTCAGGGCATCGCGGGGCAGCGAATACCACCAGCTCCGGGCGGGCGCTGCCGACTGCGTGTCGCGCCAGTCGTTCTGGAGCGTGGTGAGGGAGCCGACTGATTCGAGTCCAGGGCCGTGCTCGCTCGACGCGGCGACCAGCATGAGCGCATAACGCACCGACGCAATCTCGCCGCCGGCGCGTCCGGCTTCGCGTAGCGCCTGTGCCCGCGGACCGATGTAGGCCCAGGCCTCGGCTTCTGAGTCGTAGGGCGCTTCCCAGAGTGCCAGGTACGGCGTCCCGCGGTAGCCGGGGCCGATCGCGCGGAAGCGGTGGAGCGCGGTGAACGAACCGTTCTCGAGGGCGTCCGGGCCGTGGATCTCGTCGTACCAGTGATTGAACTCGGCCTCGTGCTCGGGCGCGGGATTCGCGAACACGACGAAGAGGGCGCGGGGCGTCTGGGCGTCGAGCTTCATCTTCATTTTCGTCTTCCCGTCAGCGGACGTCGAGGGGGTTGTCGCGCAGGTGCTGGCTCAGGTCGCCCTGCAGATCGCCGAGGATGTAGCGATCGCTGAAGCGCCACTCTCCAGCGACCTTCTCGAAGGCGTCGTGGTAGCGACCGGCGATCACGCATTGGAGCGGCAGGGCCGTCGTCCCCTGATAGACGGTGAAGTAGGAGCGCGTGCGCGCCGTGCGGCCGTCGGGGTCGAGCTCGAGGATCGTGTTCGTCGTGACATGTTTGGTTCGCAGCGTTCCGTCTTCGTGGATCTTGTCGTGCTTGCTCTTCAAGGCGTACACCTCGTCGAAGCCAAAGAGCGACCGGCCTTCCTTGACGCGGTAGCCCGAAAAGCGGAAGAGCTCCGAGACGGCCTTGAAGTCGGCGGCGTCCTGGAGCTCGCAATAAAGATGGAGGAGATTCAGGATCTGGCGTTCGTCGGACAGCATGCGCATCTCTCGTGGTCGGGTCCGGCCAGCGTAGCGCGGCGACGACGGGCGCTCGTCGCTCCGGCTTGCGACGGGAAGGGCTGCTCGTTAGCGTGGAGCTCACCCCGCCTCCGTCTTGCGCCCCTTTGACGGATTCCAGGGGTCGAGAACGGAGAGCCAGCTTGTCGACCGGCGTCCGAGGATCCGAGAAGTCCCGCAAGATCGCCTTCGTGACGGGGGCCAGCCGCGGGATCGGCAAGGCGATCGCGGTCGAGCTCGCCCAGGCAGGCTACGACCTCGCGATCACCGCGCGCACGGTCCACGAAGGCGAGTCCCGCGAGCACAGCTCGACGCTCAAGCGCTCCGACACGACGCCGCTCCCGGGCTCCCTCGACTCGACCGCCTCCCAGATCGAGGCCGCCGGCCGAAAATGTCTCACTGTCCCCGCCGACCTGCTCGACCACCCCTCGCTGGTCTCCGCGGCCGACGCCGTGATCGCGCAGTGGGGCCACGTCGACGTCCTCATCAACAACGGCCGCTACATCGGCCCCGGCCACATGGATCTGATTCTCGATACGCCGATCCGCATCCTGCGCGATCACCTCGAGGCGAACTCGCTCGCGCCGATCGTGTTGATCAAGGCGATCGTGCCCCAGATGGTGAAGCGCAAGCAGGGCACCGTCATCAACATCACCTCGACCGTCGCCTACGAGGATCCGCCGGAGCCGGCGGGGAAGGGTGGCTGGGGTCTCGGCTACGCCTTCAGCAAGGGCGCGCTCCACCGCATCGCCGGCGTGCTCGCGGCGGAGATGCGCGAGGTCGGCGTGCGCGCGTACAACATCCAGCC
>JANNQH010000198.1:0-1551 GCA_031400655.1 Deltaproteobacteria bacterium
GAGCCCGCTTCGGCGAGACGAGAAGGAGAGCCGCTGTCACGCCGAAGTCTGGTTCGCCGGCGATGGCGCAGACGCGCTCGTCGTGACCAGCGCCAAGGCCTGGCGCGCCCGGGCGATCGGCCTGGGACTCACCCGCGCGCGTCTCTGGGTCGGCGATCACGGCGAATGGGATCGAAGCGGCAAGACGCAGGCGTTCCGGGAGTCGCCGACCTTTCTGGCGGAGGCGAGCCTCGAGACGTCACAGGCGATGCACGACCGCTCACTCGTGTTATTCGGGTCGAAGTACACGCGCGAATGGAGCGATTGGGGTCCGCGCTTCAAGAAGGGGCTCGCCGACGGCTCGCGAGTCCTGATCCGGTATCGCGCGGTCGGGGCCTAGTCCTTGAGGTGGCTCGGCGGATTGCTCGCCGTTGCGATGCTGGTCGTCGGCTTGGACGCAGTCGCGGAGACGGTTCCGTCCTCGACCTCCGGGAGATCGAGCGAAGCTGCTCCTGTCCGCGAGCTCGAAGCGATCCAGAGCGCAGAGGAGATCCTCGCCGCTCAGCCACGCGACCTCGTCGAACGTCTGATGGGCGCGAAAATCCTCGTTCTCGAGGAGATCGAGGCGAAGGGACCGCTGCGCGGTGGCATCATCAGCTCCTACGTCCTCTTCGACCAGCCCATCGATCGGGTCTATCGCTTGCTCGCGCAGTCGGCACGCCAGACGGAATTTCGCCCGGAGCTGACCCGCATCGAGACCGTCGAAACGAGCCCGCTTGGTCAGGTCGACGAGCAGCGGCTCAAGATCCTCTTCCGAAGCTATGTGTATCGGATCGCCTACCAGCTCTTTCCCGACCAGCGGCGCATCGAGTGGAATCTCGACGAGCGCTTCGACAACGATCTGACTCGTCTGTCGGGATTCTGGGCGCTCTACGCGATGGCGGATGGACGCACGCTCGGGCGTTCCGGGACGAGCGTCGACGTCGGCCCCGCCGTTCCGGTCATCCTGCAGGATTGGATCACTCGCAAGAACGTCCCGGAGACCATGAGGCGGGTCCAGATGTGGGTGAACTCGAAGGGGACCTACCGGCCATGAATGAATTCGTGCGACGCATGATCCGCTCCGCACTGCTCGACGCGGCGACCTACGAGAAGATCGAGGCCGATCGCTCGGCCACGCCCCAGGCATTCGCGGTGGTCGTGCTGGCCTCGGTCGCGGCCGGACTCGGCAGTCTCGAGAACAACGGGTGGTCGGGCATCGGCTACATCACGGTCGCGGCCCTCGTCGGCTGGCTCGCATGGGCCTGGCTCGCGTGCTTCATCGGCACCCGAATCCTGCCGCGACCCGAGACGAGTGCAGACCTCGGTGAGCTCCTGCGGACGATCGGTTTTGCGAGCTCGCCGGGGATCCTGCTCGTGCTCGCCCTGTTCCCGCCCATCTCGCCCTATGTCTACCCCGTCTGCGGTCTCTGGATGCTGATCGCAATGATCGTCGCCGTCCGGCAGGCCCTCGACTACGAAGGCCCGGGCGGAACGGCCCGGGCCATCGCCGTCTGCGCAATCGGCTTTCCC
>JANNQH010000199.1:0-6475 GCA_031400655.1 Deltaproteobacteria bacterium
CCTGGGCGGGCACGGGTCTATTTCTATCGTGCGGACGCACACCATTCCTACTCCCTCGTCGAGCTTCGTTTCGACGGTCGAAAAGCCCTCGAGATCCTCGATCAGGAGTATCTCGCCTTCGAACTGGCCGAGGGAACCCACGAGCTCGAGTTCCGGCTGCAGCGGCGGTTTTGGAGTCCATCCTGGATCCGAAGCGCCCAACGCGTGCGAGCGAGCCCAGGACAGACGCTCTACTTCGAGATCTCCGTGGAAGTGATCGAACATGCGACACCAGCCAGTCGAGATATGGAAATCCAGGGCCGCCTTACTGGAACTGCGCGCGAGGTGGTATCGATCCAGCAGCGCAGCAGCAATGAAGCGACGAACGCGCTGCGATTTTCCCATCTTCATACCCGGTAGCCCTCCGCTCTCGATGCGTGCGAACGGGCTCTGAAACTCGATAGCTGAATCTCCGATCATTTCTGCTCCCGCACCGACCTCGACCCGAGCTTCGTCTTGGGATTGCGCGGCGTTGTCTCTTCCCAGAGGCGCTCATAGCTGCTGTACATGATCCGCCACTGGCCATCGATCCTGGCATAGCTGTCGTCGTAGAGGGCGCTCCCCTGCAGCGTCCAGTTCTCTTCCAGGTTCACGAAGATGTCGTGCAGGTACCAGGTGCCGCGGGCGGTGTCGCCGGTGACGGTAATCTCGGGGGTGTGGGCCGTGTGCATGCCGAATTTCTTCGTCGTGAAGGCACTTTCGTAGAACTTCTCGATCGCGGTCCAGCCAATGGCTGCGATGTCGTAGTCGGCCCCCTTGAAATGGATCTCCGCCCCGGGCATGAAGACCTCGTCGCGCAGGCACGGGAAATTCTTCGTATCGACGCAGCGCATGAAGCGCGCCTTCAGCTGCTTGATGTCCTCGATCGCGACGAGGCGATCGAGCGCGGCGTGGCGGGCCGCGTGCTCGGCGTCTTCGGAATCGGCGGAATCAGTGGACTCGGCGCCGTCGTCATGCTGACCTTGCGAACCCTGGTGTGCGCAGCCGAGCAGGGCGCCGAGCAGGAGCGCCGCTACGCACGGCACACCGAAGCTGAGCCAGGAACGGGCGGAGCGCCCTCGCCTTCCGGATTCGAAGTGGTCGCGTCGTCGCATGCGGTCGTCCTCCCGTTCGAGGGCGGCATGCTAACGGAATTCAGCTCTGCGCCTGCACCTGGGATTGGGCTCGGGCCTGACGGCGGGCAGTGAGCTTGTCATTTTGACGCACACGGGCGCGCAGCGACTCGATCGAGGGCGCCAGGAAATCTTCGTGGATCGCGTCGCAGAGCACGCTCGTCTCGTCGACCAGCCAGGTCGCCACGCGATGCAGTCCCTGGCGGCGCACCTCGTCCATGTCGAGCTGGAGCACCGAGCCGCGGAAGCGCTCGAGACTGTCCCAGGCAGGACTCTTGCCGGTCACATCATTGCTCTGACGCAGGCGCTCGAGCAGGCCGCGGACCCGGTCGAGATTGTGGAGCACCGAGCGCGGGAAGGTGCGCTCGAAGAGCAGGAACTCCGCGACGGCCGAGCCGGAGAGGACGTTGGCCGCGCGTTTGAAGAAGGGCTCGTAGGCCGAGCACGAGCGCAGGATCGCGAGCCAACGCGCGGCCATGGCCGCCGATTCTTCGTCGTCCTCTGAGGATTCGGCGAGCGCGTGGTGTCGCACGTCGAGAATGCGCGACGTCTGGCCGATCCGCTCGACGGCGCGACCGAGCTTCATGAACGTGAAGGGATCCTCGTGCAGCATCGTGCTGTAACAGATCCCGTGGAACATCATGCAGTCCGAGCTGAGCCGCTCGTAGAAGGCGTCGCGCTGTCGATCGAACAGGCGCTTCGCGGAGCGGCTCGTCAGCCACAA
The DNA here is from genome assembly GCA_031400655.1 of Deltaproteobacteria bacterium. Classification (GTDB taxonomy): domain Bacteria; phylum Myxococcota_A; class UBA9160; order UBA9160; family UBA4427; genus UBA4427. The sequence goes on from JANNQH010000199.1 coordinate 1,876, forward strand.
CCACGATTGATTCACGGCCTCCCACATCTCGACGCTCATCACCTCGCGGATCGTGCGGGCGTTCTCGCGCACCGCTCGCATCGAGCTGAAGAGCGAGGCCGGATGTCGGTCGTCCCACACGAGGTAGTGTTGGACGACGTCCGCGTCCTCCATCCCCGCGGCCCCGATCCGCTCGAGGAAATCCTTCTCCTGCCCGACCACGATCACGAGCGGCCGCCAGCGCCCCGAGCCGTCGGGGCCGACATCGAGGCTGAAGCTCGAGGTGACGTCGAGCAGCCGCGACCAGGTATCGACGCGCTCGAGATAGCGCGTGAGCCAGAAGCAGGAATCCGCGACTCGTGAAATCACGTGCTCTCCCCGACGACCCAGGTGTCCTTGGAGCCGCCACCCTGGCTCGAATTCACGACGTAGGAACCTTTGCGTAGCGCCACCCGCGTGAGTCCCCCCGGCAAGACCCAGCTCCGATCACCCGTCACGACGAAAGGCCGCAGGTCCACGCGCCGCGGCTCGACGGCCTTCGAGGTCCAGGTCGGACAGCTCGAGAGCTCGATACGCGGCTGTGCGATGTAGTTGCGCGGGTCGGCCGCGACGCGCTTCGCGAAATCGGCGCACTCGGCGCGCGTGGCGCTCGGCCCCATCAACATGCCGTAGCCGCCGGCCTCGTTGACGGGCTTCACGACCAGCTCCGCCAGGTGGTCGAGCACATAACGGCAATCGTCCTCCCGGGCGCAGACGTAGGTCTCCACCTGGGGCAGGATCGCCTCTTCGGAGAGATAGAAGCGGATCATGTCGGGCACGAAGGGATAGACGCCCTTGTCGTCCGCCACGCCGTTGCCGACGGCATTCACGATCGCGACGTTGCCCGCCGCCCAGGCGCCGATCAACCCGGGGACGCCCAACATGCTGTCCGCGCGAAATACCTCCGGGTCGAGGAAATCATCGTCGATGCGGCGGTAGATGACGTCGATCGGCGCCGGGCCCTGCGTCGTCTTCGCGTATACGCGGTTCTTCTCGACGAACAGGTCGCTGCCCTGTACCAGCTCGCAGCCGATGCGCCGGGCGAGATAGCTGTGCTCGAAGTAGGCCGAGTTGAAGGGCCCGGGCGTGAGCACCACCATGCGCTTCGTTCCGCCCTCCCCGGGCGCGACCGCATTCATCGCCTCGCGCAACTTGTGCGTGTAGCTCTCGACCGCCTCGACCGAGACGTTGCGGAAGATCGCGGGATAGGTCTTCTTCATCGTCTCACGGTTCTCGAGCACGTACGACACGCCCGACGGCACGCGGACATTGTCTTCGAGAACTGTAAGCCGCCCCTCACCGTCGCGGATCAGATCGACGCCGGCGATGTGGACCCAGACGTCCTTGGGCGGCCGGATGCCCTTCAGCTGAGATCGATAGCCCTTCGAGCCCTCGACGAGGTAGCGCGGGACGACGCCTTCCTGGAGGATGCGCTGGTCGCTGTACACGTCGGCGAGAAAGAGATTCAGCGCCTGGATGCGCTGCACCAGGCCGGCCTCGATCCCGCGCCACTCCCGGGCGGCAATCACGCGCGGAATCATGTCGAAGGGAAAGATGCGCTCGGTACTCGAGTTGCCGTCGTAGAGCGTGAAGGTGATGCCACCGCGCAGGAAGGTCGCATCGGCGAGCCCCTGCAACCTTCGGAAGTCCCGGCGTGTGAGCTCGTTCAGGTGACCGACGACCGCCGACACGGCCGCCTGCGGCTTGCCGTCCGCGTCGAAGAATTCGTCGAAGGTTCCGGCGAGCCGCTGGTAGCCCTCGAAGATCCCCTTGCCCACGCCACCTCGCGTCGGTGCCTGTGCCATATCAGGAAGGTAACGAGACTGCCCGGAATTGCTGCGGAGGGCAGCCCTTCGTCGCAGCTCCTACCGCGCCAGGGTCGGCACGCCTGGGCCGAGCCCGGCCGGGGTTCTCCCGGATGCGGTGAGATTCGATACGCTGGCTCTACCGTGGACGGATCCTCCCAGTCGTTGCATGAATCGTTGCATGAGCAGTTCGCCCTGTCGTTCGATGGCAAGGCCTCGCCTGCCGTCACGCTCTGGGGCGAAGCGGAGGGTCAGCCGAACCTGCTGCCCTCGACCTGGGGCTTCGGCTGGTACCCGGACAATCAACGGGCGGCGGCGGTGCTGCGAGACTCGGGTCGACCGAAGCCCGCATCGCGGGCGGGGCGCCTCGAGCGCTGGGACGAGGTCCAGTCGAGCCTCTTCCTCGGTCACACGCACGGCCTCCATCAGCGCTCGGCCAACGCCGAGTCCCAGCCCTACATCAAGTCGTACGCCGCCAGACAATGGCTCTTCTCGAACGCCGGTGACCTGTCGCCCGAGCTGCGCACGGCGCTCTCCCTCGACGAGTCCTTCGACATCGCGCCGGTCGGCACGACGGCCGGTGAGCACGCCTTCAGCTGGGTGGTGGCCGAGATCCGGCGCGCGGGCTGCCGCACGATCGAGGAGTTCGGCTGGCTCCGGCTGCAAACGGTGCTCTCCCGTCTGAACGAGTTCGGCGCGGCGAGCTTCCTGCTCTCGGACGGGATCGATCTCGTCGCCTATCGCGACCTGCAGGAACGAGCGCCGCTGCACTGGACGCGGCTGACTCCGCCCCACGATTCGAAGCGACTCGACGGCCGGACGTTCACGGTCGACTTCGACGGCCCCCTCGACGACTCACGCACGCTGCTCGCGATCTCGACCTACCCCATGCGCGGTGCCCAGTGGATGCCGATGGAGCCGGGCGAACTGCGCGTCGCTCGGCGCGGCTCGTTCGTCTGGAGCAGCCATCCGAACGGCATCGACGAACAGGTCTTCTCGTTCCTGCGCATGAGCCCGCCCCGCAGCCGCCAGGCCTCCTACTCGCCCTATCCGCACGGGACCGGTGAGCAACAGCAATACGCGACCGCGAGCCCGCCGGTCGTCCAACAGACGCGGCTCGAACCCGACCTAGCGACCCTCTCCGTCGTGCACGAGACCATCTATCGCTACGAGCTTCCGGTCGAGCGCAGTACCCATCGCTTTTGTTTGCGGCCCGTGCGCGACGATCGCCAGGAGGTCCTCGACCACACGCTCTCGGTCTCGGTCGACGGCGTCTGGCGCGACTTCGAGGACGTCTTCGGCAATCGCGCGACGCTGCTCGAAGTCTCGCTGCCGTTCGAAGAGATGCGCATCGAGAGCCGCTCGAAGCTGCGCGTCGCAGGCGTCGTCGCCTCGCAGCTGAAGAGTCCCCTGCACAACGAGCAGATCCCGCTCGTCTGGATGCCCTGGCAGCGGCAGATGATGCAGGCCTATCTGATGCCGCCGGAGCTGCCCGAGCCCGAGCTGCGCGAGCTCTCGGAGTTCGCGATGAGCTTCGTGGTCCGCAACGACTACGACCTCGTCGAGACGCTGCTCGACATGAATCGCACGATCTACCGCGATTTCGTCTATGTCCCCGGCTCGACGACTATCGAGACGACGCCCTTCCAGGCCTATGTCCAGCGCCGCGGTGTTTGTCAGGATTTCGCGAACGTGCTGATCTGTCTCGCGCGCCTGCTGGGCGTTCCCGCTCGTTACCGCGTCGGCTACATCTACACGGGCGGCAGCTACGAGAACCAGATCCAGTCCGACGCCTCACACGCCTGGGCCGAGGTCTACCTGCCGTGGACAGGCTGGTTCGGATTCGATCCCACCAACGGCTGCCTGGCCGGCTCCGACCACGTGCGCACCGCCTGTGGCCGCCAATACCGCGACGCCGCCCCGACGACGGGCACGATCTACCGCGGCGGCGGCCGCGAGACCCTCGAGGTCCACGTCCGCGTCGAACGTCTCGACGGCTTTGAGGTCGGGCTCAGAGGCGTCTAACACTCACAAGTCGCGACCGCCACGGCGCACGGGACGCGAATGGCTCGCCCTTGTCTCGGTCGACCCGACTTAATGGATCGATTCGACTTCGGCGACCTTCTCCGCCGAGGCGGTCGTCGGCTGCGCTTTACTTCGCATCCCGTGCACCGCGTCGATCGCTCACTATTGAGCTAGTCGAATGACGGATCCGGTCGGCGACACGACCACGCGATCGACGCGCCCTATTGAAACAATTTACGTTTCGCCTCGGCACGAGCGGCCGGCGCGGTGCACGGGTTGCGCAGTAAAGCGCAGCCTGAGCCCGGCTCAGCGCAGCGGTCGCCGAGGCGACTCGAGTCGGACTGCGAAGTCGTTCGCAGAACGGGCGAGCCATTCGCGTCCCGTGTGCCGCGGCGGTCGCGACTTGTGCTCAGGCCGAGCTGCGGTCGGGTCCGGTCGCGAAGTTTGCTGATGGGTCGATGGCCGAGCCCGTTGCCTCGTGGCTGCTATTCGGAAACGGCTCTAGCCGGCCGAAGATCTCCGTGAAGCTTCGCTGCCAACTCTCCCGCAAGTGCTGGTAGTAGGCGGTGTCTGCGCCAATCCGGACTTGCGATGCCAGCTCGAAGGTGTCTGCTGCGTAGGTCACGAAGTCGAACGGAAGTCCCACGGTGATGTTCGATCGGATCGTGGCGTCGAGGGAGACGAGGGCGAGCTTGGCAGCGTCGCCGAGCGAGAGCGAGTGGTGGACCAGGCGATCGAGGATCGGCTTTCCG
>JANNQH010000200.1:0-7293 GCA_031400655.1 Deltaproteobacteria bacterium
AAGAGCTTCTTCGGCACACAGCCCACGTTGACGCAGGTCCCGCCGAGCGCCCCTTCCTCCGCGACCGCCACCCGGGCCCCGCGCGCCGCCGAGAACCGCGAAGCGCGCACGCCCCCCGAACCCGCACCGATCACGAACAAATCAAAATCACGCTCCGCCACGCCCACTCCTCGATCGCGTCGGACGACCCCGGTCGGACGATAGCTCGCCCGGGTCCGGGCAGAACGTGGTCCGCTCGCGTCGCCGATCGAACGCGGGCGAGCCGACGCGTGCGCCGGAACCGGCAAGCGATGGACTACCGTGTCGCGCGTGTCCTCCTCGCGGCCCACATCGCCCACTCCGTCCCCCGCCGACCCGAGTCATGCCCCCGCTTCCCCGCGTCGCGTGCCGGTGCTCGTGCTCTCGGGCTTTCTCGGATCGGGCAAGACGACGGTCGTTCGACGGCTGCTCGCCGACGCCCGGCGCCAGGGACTCCGAATCGCCCTCATCTCGAACGAGCTGGGCGAGCTCGGGATCGACCGCGCCCTGCTCGGCGCCGGTGGTCAGGCCTACGTCGAGCTCGAAGGGGGCTGCGTCTGCTGCGAGCTCTCCGACGATCTGGTCGACACCCTCGCCCGGCTCCAGCGCGAGGTCGACCCGGACCGCTTCGTGATCGAGACCTCGGGTGTCGCCCTGCCCTACGACACGCAGCTGAACTTCTGGCGCGAGCCGGTGCGGGACTTCATCGGTGACGACATCGCGGTCGTCGTCGTGAACGCGGAGCAGCTCGCCGAGGGGCGCGATCTCGAGGGCACTTTCGAGGACCAGGTCCAGTCGGCGGATCTCCTGATCCTGAACAAGCTCGATCTCGTGCCCGAGGCGCAGTGGCCCGCCGTCGAGGCGCGGTTGCGCGAGCTCGAGCCCGAGGCGCCGTGCGTTCGGGCGGTGCGGGGCGACGTCGATCCGGCACTGCTGTTTCCGCCGGACCTCGGGGCGAAGGGTCGCGAGGGCCCGGCTCCGACACCGCCGCCCCATCACCACGAGCAGTTCGTCACCGCCGAATGGCGCCCCGAGCCCGGCCTCTCGAATGAACACCTGCGCGCTCGCTTGGCCTCGCAGGATCTCCTGCGTGCAAAGGGCTTCGCGCTGACTGCGGAAGGCGTGCAGCTGGTCCAGGTCGTGGGCCGCCGCATCGAGATCGGTCCCCCGCCCGAACCGGCTCCGCCTGCGCTGATCGGCCGCATCGTCACGATCCGCCGCGCCGAGCCGACCGCGCGCTCCCACGACTGAGGGCCCGCGGCTGCTTGACCCGCTCCCGCGAGCGCGGCCCGCCGCCCCCCGTCTTGCGCTCTTCATTCATCCGCTTCCTGGTCGCGGCGAAGCGGCAGATCGGACACGCCGAGAGATCGTGGCCGCGAGCCGGACAGACTTCCCGTCCGAACAGGATGATCGCGAGGTGGAGCCAGCTCCACGACTCGGGCGGAAAGAGCGCCTTCAGGTCCCGCTCGGTCCGCTCGACGCTCGAGCCGTTCGAGAGGCCCCAACGCGCGGCGAGGCGGTGGATGTGGGTGTCGACCGGAAAGGCGGGCGTTCCGAAAGCCTGGGCGAGCACGACGCTCGCCGTCTTGTGGCCCACACCGGGCAGCGCTTCGAGGGCCCCCTGCCGGTCGGGCACGCGGCCGCCGTGCTCGCGCACCAGGATCTCGGAGAGCGCGCGGATATTCTTCGCCTTCGCCGGCGCGAGGCCACAGGAGCGGATCTCCGCCAGGATCTGCTCGACCGGGAGCTTGGCCATCGCCTCGGGCGTGCGCGCCCGGGCGAACAGACCCGGCGTCACTTGATTGACGCGCTCATCGGTCGTCTGCGCCGAGAGCACGACGGCGACGAGCAGCGTGTACGGGTCGTCGTGGACGAGGGGGATCCTGGGCGCGGGATAACGGGATCCGAGGATCTCGAGAATCCGCTCCGCCTTCTCGGCCCGGTTCATTTCCACTCCCCCAACTGGCAGACTAGAAGAGAGATGGAGACGGCGCCGGGACCGACTACTCTGTGCCTCGCCTTCCACCTTCTTCCTCGCCGCGGGAATCGTTTGTCTGGCGCCCCTTCGAATCGCGAGCGGAACTCGAGCTGGGCCGCCGGTGAGCCGTCGATCGCGGGGGCGACCCACGTCGGCGTCGTCCGCCGCGTCAATCAAGACGCGTTCGGCCGCTTCGACGATCCCGGGCGGGGCGAAACCCTGCTCGTCGTGGCGGATGGCCTGGGCGGCCACCGCGGCGGTGAAGTCGCGAGCCGGATGGCGGTCGAACTGCTCGGCCCCCTCGTCTGGAGCGGCGACGAACACCCGGCCCGCCGCCTCACCCGCGCAATCGAAGAAGCCAACCGCCAGATCCACGAGGCCGCCCGCGTCGACTACACCCTCGAAGGCATGGGGACGACGGTGGTCTGTCTGCTGCTCGCTCGCAGCGGGCAATCCCACGTCGCCCACGTCGGCGACAGCCGCCTCTACCGCCTGCGCGCGGGCGGCGTCGAAGCGATGACGGAAGACCATTCGCTCGTGGCGACGCTGGTGCGGGAGGGCGTGATCAGCCCCGAAGAAGCCCGCAGCGACCCGCGCAAGAACCAGATCCTGCGAGCCCTCGGTGTGCGCAAGGAGATCGAGATCGACGTCGCCGCTCTCGAGCCGCAGCCCGGAGATACCTATCTCCTCTGCAGCGACGGCCTCCACGGCCTCGTCGAAGATCACGCGATCGCAAGCCTCGCCGACGCGACTCCCGACCCCGAGATTGTCGTGTCGACCCTGATCGACGCCGCCAATCTCGCCGGCGGCACCGACAACGTGACCTGCCTGCTCGCGCGCTTTCCCGAGCGCAGCGGCTGGCGGGTTTGGCAGCAGCAGGCGGCGCGAATGCTCGAGACCGCGCGCGCTCGGCTGCGACCGCGCCGGCTGCCATGAGCGAAGCCCGGCGACGGCTGATCGACTGGGTGCCCGAGGGCGCGGTACTCAGCGCCGACATGATCCTCGATCGCTTTACGCGCTACTGCGCCGATACGGGTCTCACGCTCTATCCCGCCCAGGAAGAGGCGCTGCTGGAATGCTTCACGAACAACCACGTCGTGCTGAACACGCCGACGGGCTCGGGCAAATCGCTCGTCGCCCTCGGCATGCATTTCAAGGCGCTGTGCGAGGGGCGTCGCTCTTTTTATACGGCACCGATCAAGGCGCTCGTCAGCGAGAAGTTCTTCTCGTTATGCGACGAGCTCGGCCCCGAGAACGTCGGCATGTTGACCGGCGACGCCTCGATCAACTGGGCCGCCCCCGTGCTCTGCTGCACCGCCGAAGTGCTGGCCAACATGGCGCTGCGCCAGGGCACGCAAACCGACGCGCCCTACGTCGCGATGGACGAGTTCCATTATTTCGCGGATCGCGACCGGGGCTGGGCCTGGCAGGTGCCGCTGCTCGCGCTGAAGAAGACGCGCTTTCTGCTGATGTCGGCGACGCTCGGGAATACCGCCATCATCGAGGAGAAGCTCGCCGCGCTCACCGCCCGCCGCGTCGCCCACGTCTTCAGCGATGAGCGCCCCGTCCCCCTCGATTTCAGCTACCGCGAGACGCCGATCGTCGACACCATCGAGTCGCTGCTGTCGTCGGGACGCGGCCCGATCTACCTCGTCCACTTCACGCAGCGGGAGGCCGCGGAGCAGGCCCAGGGTCTGACGGGCGCCCAGCTCACCGACCGCGAGGAGAAGCGCGCCCTCGCGGCCGCGATCGGCGGCTTCCGCTTCGACTCGCCCTACGGCAAGGACATCCAGCGCTACCTGCGCTTCGGCGTCGGCCTACACCATGCGGGCATCCTCCCCAAATACCGCCTGCTCGTCGAGCAGCTCGCCCAGAAGGGGCTGCTCAAGGTGATCTGCGGGACCGACACCCTCGGTGTCGGCGTCAACATCCCGATCCGCACCGTTCTCTTCACCAAACTCTCGAAATTCGATGGCGAGAAGGTCGGCATCCTGTCGGTGCGCGACTTCAAGCAGATCGCCGGACGCGCGGGTCGGCGCGGCTTCGACACGGCCGGGAGCGTCGTCTGCCAGGCTCCCGAGCACGTGATCGAGAACCAGCGGGCCGAGAAACGCGCCGCGGAGAAGGGCAAGGCGAAGAAGCCCGAGAAGAAGGCGCCGCCCCGGGGCTTCGTCGGGTGGAGTCGCGAGACCTTCGAGCAGCTGACGCAGCGCCCGCCTGAGATCCTCCGCTCTCAATTCACATTGAGCCATGGCATGTTGGTCGCACTGCTCCAGCGCGGCGCCGAACAATCGCTTGCGGGCTCGGGCTACCGCGAGCTCGTCGCGCTCGTCGACGAAAGCTTCGAGACGCCCGTGCGAAGGCGACGACTGAGAAGAGAAGCGGCCGTGCTGTTCCGCTCGCTCCGGCGCGCGGGGATCGTGCGGATCGAGAAATCGAGCGAGGCCTCGGGTCGCAGCCGCGCTCACGCCGGCGCCGTCGCCCGCGTCGATGCGAATCTCCAACGCGATTTCGGTCTCCACCACACGCTCTCGCTCTATCTCGTCGACGCCGTCACCGCCCTCGACCCGGCCGCACCGGATTACGCCCTCGACGTGATCTCGGTCGTCGAGGCGATCCTCGAGAATCCGCGCGCGCTGCTCGAGGCCCAGGTGCGAGCGCGCAAGGACGAGTTGATCGCCCAGTGGAAGTCCGAGGGCGTGCCTTTCGAGGAACGGATCACGCGGCTCGAGAGCGTGACCTGGGACAAGCCGATCGCGGACTTTCTCTACGCGACCTTCGATCTCTTCTCGGCCCAGCATCCCTGGGTCGGCAGCGAGTTGGTCCGGCCCAAATCGATCGTGCGGGAGCTGTGGGAGGGATTCCTCTCCTTCGAGGACTACGTGCGGCGCTACGGCATCGCGCGCCTCGAGGGCGTGCTGCTGCGTTATTTGAGCCAGGTCCACTCGACGCTGGCGCGCAATCTCCCCGAGTCGGCCCGCAACGACGAGGTGATCGAGGCGATCGCCTATCTCCGGGCGATGCTGGCGCGGGTCGACTCGAGCCTCGTCGAGGAATGGGAGAATCTGGTCGATCCGAGCCGGGTGGCGGCGACGAGCCCAGCGGCGGTCCCGGACCGCGCGCCAAGACGCCTCGACCGGCGGAGCTTCGAGGCGCGCCTGCGGGCGGAGATGCACCAGCTCCTGCACGCGCTCGCGCGCCGGGACTTCGAAGCGGCGGCCGGATGTGTCGCGAACGGCGAGGATTGGAATGCGGAGCGGATCGAGAGCGAGTTCGCGCAGCTCTATGAGAGCGGCGGCGGACCGCGCACGGATCCCGAAGCGCGCAAGGCGCACTGGACCCGGATCGAGGAGCGGAGCGAGGCGGGCGGACCCCTTCGCTTCGACGTGGTCCAGACCCTGATCGACGACGAAGGCGAAGGTGGTGCGCAGATCGAGGCCGAGGTCGAGCTCGGCGACGCGAAGCTGCCGGCGGGAACGATGCTGCGCCTCAGGGGCTTACGGGGTTAGGTGTGGACCCACCTCCCCTGGCCGGATCGCTCGTGGTGACGGACCTGGGAGCGACCTAAGCTCGCGCGGTGAGCGCAAGAAGAACCCCGTCCTCCGACCGCGCGGAGACTCGCGTCTCGCTGGTGACCCGGCATGTCGATCCGGTCGAGGTCTACCCGGCGTCGATGGGAGAGGCCGAATCAGAGCCCGGCTGGCGGGCGCGGGTGGTGGGTCGCTCGCTCGCGCCGGCGGCGGACAAGGCCGTGCGCCGCGGCCAACAGCTGATCTCCGCGGCGAGCAATCTCATCCTGCGATCAGGGGGCGACGAGTTCACCGTCCAGAAGGTCGCTTCCGAGGCGGGACTCACGCTCCGCTCGTTCTACCAGCACTTCTCGGGCAAGGACGATCTCCTGATCGCGCTGATCGAAGAGTCCCAGCTCGTCATGGCCCGGCTGCTGACCCGGCATGCGGCCCGCTTCGCGGAGCCCCTCGACCGGATCGGAAGCGCGCTCTACTGGGCCTTCGACGAGCGCCAGCACACGGCGGGCGACTACAACGCCGCCCTCCTTCGTTATGTGCAGCGGACGTCCCTGACCGCGCCGGAGCGGGTCAGTGCGGCGCGCAGACCCGTGGTGGCCGTCTTCACGAGCCTGATCGACGAGGCCATGGTCGCGGGCTCGATCGAACGCGGTGATCCGGAGCGATCGGCCTTCGCCTTGATGGCGCTGCAGCTGACCTACACGCGCGTGACCTACCTGGGGAACGACCTGAGCTCGCGGCTGCCCTCGATTCCCGAGCTGGTCCGATCCTGCATCCACGGACTGGGCGCCCGCCTCCCGATCGGCTGGGAGCAGCGTTTCGTCATGTCGGACGAGGACGCGGCGATCTCGAAGCGCGCCTCCGAGAAGCTCGCCGTCGAGTCCCTGCGCCGGCCGGACCCACGCTAGGCCGACGACGCTCGACGAGGCTCGACCGACCCAAGGACCCCTGCATGGGCTTTCCGCTCAGCGGCGCACGGCTTCGACCCGGTTACGCACTTCTGGCTTGATGACCTTTCCGCTCGGCGTGCGCGGAAGCGGTTCCTCCACGAGGTGCCAGACGCTCGGCACCTTGTAAGTAGGCGAGCGAGCGGCGGCACCAGTCGTCGAGCTCGCTCATCTCCGGGCGATTCGCCGGATCGACGACGACGACGGCGCAGACGGCGTCGCCCGTCACCGGATCGTCGACCCCGACCACTGCGGCCTCGAGCATGCGAGGGTGTGCCTCGAGGCAGTGTTCGATTTCGGTGGGCGCGGGTGCACTCATTTCCCCGTGAACCGGGGGTCGCGGCGCTCGAGAAATGCCTGGATGCCCTCGCGCATGTCGCCCGTCGTGAAGGCGACATGCTGCGCGCGAGCCTCGTCCTCGGTGGCCTGCTCGAAGCTCCGCCCGGAGCTCTCGTCGAGCATCCGCTTGATGAGACCGAACGCCGTCGTCGGGCCGTCGGCGAGGCGCCGGCTCCAGGAGTCCGCCAGCGCATCGAGCTGTTCGACCGGGACGACCTCGTTCACGAGCCCGAAGCTGAGTGCCTCCCGCGCGCTCAGCATGTCTCCGAAGAAAGCCATCTGCTTCGCGCGGCGAAGCCCGATCAGGCGCGGCAGCGACCAGGACGTGCCGCCGTCGAGGGCGAGGCCGCGCTTGATGAAGACCTCGCAGAAGCGTGCGCGGTCGCTCGCGATCGCGAGATCGCAGGCGAGCACGAGACCGAGGGCGACGCCCATGGCGACCCCGTCGACGACGGCGAGCGTCGGCTTCGCCAGTCGATGCAAG
>JANNQH010000201.1:0-6056 GCA_031400655.1 Deltaproteobacteria bacterium
CTCGAGCCCGCGCGCGATCGAGTCGCCACGGCGCTGAAGGACACCCGCACACGCCTCGAGCTCGGCGGAGCGAGCGAGGCGGTCGGACGTTGGCTCTGGAGCGAACGGCGACGCCTCGAGCCGTCAGCCCGCCTGCGAAGGCGCCTAGACGACCAGCGCCAGGAGCTCGCCGAGCTGAGGCTGCAGCTGGTGACCCAGAGCGATGCGCGGCGCGACCTGGAGGATGTTCCAGCGGCCGCCCGGTCGATGCTCGAGGCGAAGCAGGCCGAGGCCGACGACGAGGGGACGATCGCCCGCGCCGGCGCGGCCCTCGAGCCGCTCCTGCGGGAGCGCGTCGAGCTGCTGACGCTTTTGGAGCCCGTCCTGCAGCGGCGCGTCAAGACCCTCGAACAGAGCGAAGCCGCATTGCAGGAACAGCGCGAGACGACACAGGCCCTGCGCCAGCTGCTCGATCGCTACCTGCTCTGGACGCCCAGCCACGCGCCGATCGACTCGAGCTGGTTCGAGCGCGTGCCCGAAGGTGTGTCCGATCTGTTGAAGCCGTCCCGCTGGACGACCACCGCCGAGCTCGCCCATCAGGAGATCCTGGCGCGCCCCTTTCGCTGGATTGGCTGCCTGCTGACCTTGCTGGCCCTCGTCGGGCTCGGCAGACGCGCCCCTGCCCGGATCCGCGAGCAGGAATCGATTACCCGGCAGATCATTTCCGATCACATCGGCGCCACGTTGATCACCTTCTTCTGGACGCTCGTCGCCGCGCTACCGGGACCCGCCGCCCTGGCCCTGCTCGGCGCACTGCTCCAGACCGCGGGCGCACCGGGCCGCTACAGCGACTCGCTCGGGCGCACCTGTCTCTCGCTCGTCGTGCCGCTCGTAGCGCTCCAGACGCTCCGGTGGACCGCAATCGAGCAGGGCCTGGGCCACGCCCACTTCCGCTGGCTGCCCGCCCGCCGCACTGCACTGCGTCGCGTGCTGCCCCGCGCCGCAGCGATCGTGATGCCGATGTATTTCATCACGTCCCTCGCGTTCATCCGCAATCTCGACCTGCCCAACGACGTCCAGGCGCGCACGGCCGTGGTGATCGCCAATGGCGCGTTTGCGTGGGCGTTCTGGCGTCTGTTCGACGTGGGCCAGGTCTGGGTCTCTCGCGGCGTCGAGGTCGAGCCGTCGACGCTGCGACGGCTGCTGCGCGTGGCATTGCCGACCGCCTCGCTGGTCGTGGCCCTGCTGGCCCTCGCCGGCTACGTCTACTCCGCGGGCCTGCTGCTGCAAGCGTGGCTGGCGAGCATCAGCGCCGTCATCGCCGTAAGTCTCGGGATCGGGCTGGTCGGCCGTTGGTTCCTCGTCGGAGAGCGGAGGCTGGCGCTGCGCCGGCTCGAGGAGCACCGCGCAGCCACGGAACAGAAGAGCGACGAGGGCAGCGGGGAGCCGGTCAAGGCCGACATCACCCTCGAGCAGGTCAATGCCCAGACCCGGAGCATGCTGCGGGTGCTGCGGATCGCCCTTCTCACCCTCGCCCTCGTGTGGGTCTGGGCGGAGATCTTGCCCGCCGTCACGCGGCTCGAGGAGATCGTGCTCTGGACGTTCAGCGACGTCGGTGCCGATGGCCTCACGGTCGCGCAACCGGTCAGCTTGATGGCCGCCCTCTTCGGCTTTGTGGTCCTGGCCCTCACGGTCGTGAGCTCCAGGAATCTCCCCGGGCTGATCGAGCTCGGCCTGCTGTCAAAGACGAGCATCGACGCGGCCTCGCGCTATGCGATCACCAGCATCCTGCGTTATGCGATCGTCATCGCCGGGACGCTCATCGGACTCGACCTGCTCGGCATGCGCTGGTCACAGCTGCAGTGGATGGCGGCGGCGCTGACGGTGGGGCTGGGCTTCGGGCTGCAGGAGATCTTCGCGAACTTCGTCTCGGGGCTGATCCTGCTCTTCGAGCGACCCTTTCGGGTCGGAGACGTGATCACGGTGGGTGATTTGACCGGCCGCGTCACCCGCATCCGCACCCGCGCCACGACGCTCCTCGACTACGACAACCGCGAGATCTTCGTGCCGAACAAGAGCTTCATCACCGGCCAGCTGCTGAACTGGACCCTCTCCGACACGACGACCCGCATCACCATCAAGGTCGGCGTCGCCTACGGAACGGATCCCGACCTCGTGCACCGACTTTTGCTCGAGGCGGCCAACGGCAATCCGCTGGTCCTACGCGAGCCCGAGCCGCGCAGCTGGCTGCTCGCCTTTGGCGCGAGCGCCCTCGAATTCGAGCTGCGCGTGTTCGTCGGGAGCTTGGGCGACCGCACCCAGGTCCAGAGCGACCTCCACCGCGAGATCGCCCGACTGGTCGCCGCGAACAGCGTCGAGATCAACTTCCCGCAGACGATCGAGCTCCTGACCCGCGACTAGCCCTTGCGCGCCTTGCGGAGCTTGACGAGCGCGTTCGGATGACCCGGTATCGCCCCGCGCACGAAGATCAGGTTGCGCTCCACATCGACGCGCATCACTTCGAGGTTCTGCACGGTGAGGCGCTCGTTGCCCATGTGGCCCGCCATCTTCATGCCCTTGATCACGCGGCCCGGATTCGAGCCGGCGCCGATCGAGCCGCCGTGGCGGAAGAACTCGTGGGTTCCGTGGGTGCGCTTCTTGATCGAGAAGCCGTGGCGCTTGACGACGCCGGTCATGCCGCGGCCCTTGCTGGTGCCGATTGCGTCGACCCTCTGGCCGACCTCGAACATGTCGACTCGGATCTCGCTGCCGGGCTCGAGGGGGGCGACTTCTTCCGCCGTGAGCCGGCTCTCAGCGAGGTAGCGCTTCGGCGCGCCGCCGCCGTGCGCGGCAAAGTGGTTCTTCATGGCCTTCGAGAAGAGCGCTTCGCGGCGTTCGCCGTAGCCGAGCTGGACGGCGTTGTAGCCGTCGGTCTCGTCGGTCTTCTTCTGGACGACGACGTTCGGGCCCGCCTCGAGGACGGTGACGGGAACGGCGGTGCCGTTGTCGATATAGAGGCGGGTCATACCGAGCTTCTTGCAAAGCAATTCAATGGACACGGGGATCTCCTCGTCCGGATTGGACCCGAAAGCGTCCGTCGCTCTCGGTTCTTCGCGGTCGATGCAACTCGCCGCCGGCTCTCGACCCGCCGACTGGCGGCGGGTGACCCTCGTTTATGGGCTCCTCTCGGAAGAGGGCCCGGGCGAAGGAACGGCGTGCGAGGGGCGATCTATTTGATGCACCTGCCCGAGGCGGACCCGACGGGCCCGGGTCTCGGGAGGGCGGCAGGCTAGCACCGTCCGGAGCCTCCGCCCGCCCCGGGCACCCGGCCCTGGGCTGGTCCCCCCGAACGGCGCGGGTTGCCGCGTCGGACTCCTCCGAGCTCGATCTCGGCTGAAGGGGATGGTCCGGGTCGGGCGTTTCGGGTTCGTCCCGGATGGAGCGACCCGGACGGAGAGGCTGCGGTTCGCAGGCTGGCGTGCTGGAGTCGACGGGGATCTCTGTGCCTGCGACCAGCATGAGTGTCCCAAAGACTGGTCGGAAGCGGCGAGCGCGGCGCGGGGAAGCTTGAATGCGTCCCGGAACGGGCTCCAGGGGCGGTACGCTGGCTCAGGTGACATGAGTGGTCTTGAGCGGCGGTACAGAAAACACCGCTTCAAATTCCTATATCCCACGTCGCGATCAACGGCGCTGCCATCCAACACTTCGGTCGAGATGGCCGAGGTGGCGATGCCGTCGCAGCTCAGCCGACCCGTTCCTTGCGGCGGATGCGCTCGCCGAGCAGCTGCATGACGTGCAGCGCAAAATACGGCGTCTGACCGACGAGGAAGGCGAACCGGCGCTCGTCCACGCAGACCAGGACGCAGTCCGATTTGACGATCGCGTCGGCGCTGCGCCGGTGATCTCCGATCAGGGCCATCTCCCCGAAGATGCTGCCCGGGCCCTCCGTCGTCAGGACGCGACCGTCGAGACAGATGTCGATTTCGCCGTCGAGGACGACGAACATACTCCTCGCGTCGTCCCCCTTGCGAAAGATGATCGACCCCGCCGGATGCGATTGCGTGTCGGTCTCGTGCTTGAACAGATTCAGGATGTCCACGGCAGCTCCTCTCGATGAGCGCCGGATCTTATCAGCCCCTGGCAGCGGAAGGACAGCCCGGTCGTCGATCCGCACCGCCGCGGGCGGTGAAGCGGAGGTGAGACGAAGCACTCGGGGCGCAGCGGGCGCGATCGAGCCGGGCTCGAAGGGCGAGCTACCGCGGCGTCGCGCCGGTGACCATGACCCGGCGCAGCACCCGGTCTTGACCGCGGTAGTAGGCGACGCCGAAGTGTTGAATCGCGCGCTCGTCCCAGACGACCACGTCCCCGGCGCGCCAGTGCCAACGACATTGGATGCTCGGGTTCGAGGGGAGAGGCTCGAGGAAGCGCCACAAGCAATCGCTTTCGGTCGGCGCGGTGACGTGCTGGCCGATCTGAAGCGGAAGGTAATCGAAACGGGCAACGAATCTGCCGTCTTTCAAACTCCCACCGGGGTAGGTCAGCAGATCGACCCCATTCCCGCTCCCGTCCTTCCGCCAGAAATGGCGCAACTTCGGAAGGGTGCTCGGATCGTCCACTTGGCCTTCGAGGAGGAGGTGGCGGAAGAAGAAGAGGCGTATTCCTCACCACCGACAAATTTCAATATGTCACCTGGACCACTTGGGGCCCGTCCGGGGGGCTCGATTCCTCGTGGTTTTTGTGATCGACTAATCCGGAAACGTCAGAGCGCCCGCAGCTCGACCGGAATCCCGTTCGCGACGTGCGTGCCCGACGGAATATCGAGAGCGAGTTCGTCCGTGAGATAGTTCGAGCACGCGCCCGGCTGGCGCACTTCTGCGCGACGCTGAGCCGCACGCTCCCTGAGCTGATGCCGGTAGCCGTGTGGCAAGCAGACGACGCCCGCCATCATCTCGTCGGAGACGACGCACTCGACCTCGATCTTGCCGACGCGTGACCGGACCCGCATGAATTTCCCCCGAACGGGCCCGGGGACGACTCAGATGTCATAATGGTCTGTACCGGCGGCGAAGAAAGGCCTCTTGAACGTCCTACGCACCACACCGCGCGGGTCACTGGTTCGAGTCCAGTACGCCCCACCAGCTCGCGCTCGAGGACGAGGATCATTTCATCCAGGGGCGAAGCGCTCAGGCGCCACGCCCGACATGCTCGGCGAGTTCCTCGCCGAACATGGCCCGGTAGCTCAGCTGGATAGAGCACCAGCCTCCGAAGCTGGGGGGAGCCGCGACCGATCAGGGAGCGGCGAGTAGGAGCGCGTCGAGGGGCGCGAGCCCGTCGAGACGCGGAGGGAATGCGCGTTCGAATCGCGCCCGGGTCACCATTTTCTCCTGTTATTCCAACTGCTTCCGACGATGACTCGGACGCCGATTCGGCCCGCGGGCCGGGTTGGGCCGGGCGCGCTTGAGAGGTTCGGTGCCGGATCTATCCGTGCACTCGTGGCGTACCGCTGTCCGAGACGTGGAGACTCCACTGCAACCGGCTGTAGTGCTCCCCGAGATCAAGCCACCCGGTTGAGTTGTTGAGCCCGGTACTCGACCGGGCTCAGATGTCCGAGCGAATGATGAGGCCGCCCTTCGTTGTACCAGGCGATCCATCGGTCGATGGTCCGCTTCGCCTCCCGGAAGCTCGAGAACGAGTGCTTCCAGGTGCACTCCTCCTTCAAGCTCGGGAAGAACCGCAAGATCATCCCGTTCTGCTCCGGCGAGTAGGCCGTGATGAACTCCCGGCGAAGGCCGTAGTCCCGACACGCAGCCCGGAAGCGACGACTCTGGAACACGAGGTGGTCGTCCGACCGGACGATCGGCTTCGCTCCCCGAGGTCACCCACTTGAACGAATCGCTGGCCTGGGGTTTGCCGCCGGCGCCGAGGCGCCACGGGGCACTGGCCTACTGAGCACCAGACTCTGTAGCGGCGCCAGGTGCCTGCTGGCACTTGAAGATCCTGAAGCGCTGGCTGCCCTGGGTGGGCGGCCCTTCGGCGATCAGCGTGTCACCGCCCATTTCGACCGCTGAGTTCTTGGC